>JANNEJ010000802.1:0-6250 GCA_031378585.1 Acidobacteriota bacterium
ACGCTGGAGCTGTCGCTGGCAGCGGCTCGCACGGAGAACATGCGTCTGCTGGAGGAGGCTCGACGACTTCGTGACGATCCCGAAGCCATTGAGGCCATCGCCCGCCGCGACCTGGGGTTGATTCGGCCCGGCGAGAAATTGTTCATCATCCGAGACACCGTCGCTGGTGACGCCCGCTAGCATTCTCCCTGCCATGAAGAGAGTTGTCGTCCTGCTGGCCGTCGTGGCAGTGGCGGTCGGCGCCATGACGGAGCGGTTCGTCGCGGCGGGTCAGGACGGCGGCGCCCAGGGCCGCGGGGCCATCGACGCCCGCGAACTGGCGATGTCGGTGGCCGACGGCTTCACCATCGCCTCGGTCGGCGACGTGATTCTGGCCTATCCACAGGCGCAGAATCCCGACCCGGGCTTCCAGGCCGTGCTCAAGATCGTCCGCGAGGCCGATGTCGCCACCGGCAATTACGAGGGCAACATCATCGACGGGCGATCGTTCCGGGGCTCCGGGCCAGGCGGATTCGCGGGCGTGCCCGAGGTGGCCGCCGATCTGAAGGCCATGGGCTGGGATCTGGTGGCGCGCTCGAACAACCACGCCGGCGAGTACGGCTACGAGGGGCTGCTCGAAACCAACCGGCATCTCGACCAGGCCGGGGTCGTGTTCGCGGGCTCGGGCGAGTCGTATTGGGCGGCGCGCGCACCGCGCTTCTACACGTCGCCGCGCGGACGCGTGGGCATGGTGGCCACGGCCTCGAGCTTTGCCGCCAACATGGTGGCCGAACCAGGACGCGGTGAATGGCTCGGCCGGGGCGGCCAGAGCGCGCTGCGCACGACGCGCTATTTCATGGTGCCGGCCTCGCTGTGGACCTCCGTCACGAACCTGCGCCGTGCCTTTCCGAGCGGACTCGGCTTCTACGCGCCGACCAACGAGACACCCGCCGACGTCACCATTCTGGGGCAGCGCTTCAAGACGTCGCCGTCGGTGACCGCGCCGCACTACGCGTTCGACATGCACCCGCAAGACCTGAAAGACGTGCTCGCGATGGTGCGCGAAGGCAAGATCAAGTCGGACTTCATGACCGCGGCCATTCACGCGCACCATTTCCGCGACGCAAAAGGGGGAGAGCGCGGGCCGAACGTGCCAGAGACCGACGACCTGGATACCAATCCCAGTGTGGCCGACTACCTGCCGGCGTTCGCCAAGGCCGCCATCGACGCCGGCGCCGATACGTTCCTCGGTTCGGGCGTGCATGTGCTGCGCGGCATCGAAATCTACAAGGGCAAGCCGATCTTCTACGGCCTCGGCGAGTTCTTCCGCCAGATGGACATCGTGGGCCTGGCCGGCATGGGCCTGGGACGCGGCGACGAGAACAGTCCGCCCATCAAGTACGAGAGCGTGATTGCGGTGAGCCGCTTCGAGCGCGGTCAGTTGGCCGAGGTGCGGCTGCATCCGGTGGAGCTGACCTTCGACGTGCGCATGGCGCAGCGCGGCGTGCCACGGCTGGCCAGCCCCGAGGCGGGCCGTCGGATCCTCACGCGCCTGCAGACCCTCTCGGCGCCGTTCGGCACCACCATCGCGATCGACGGCGCCACGGGCGTCATTGGTCGCCAGTGACGCCAGCCGCCCCAGCGGCTTGCGCTACTGACTCTCGGTCGATACACTCTTCGTCATACGATTTGTCTATCGATCCACAGAAAGCACGCCACATGGACACTGTCACGATCTCGCCGAAGTTCCAGGTGGTCATCCCCAAGGCCATCCGCGCCCAGTTGAAGCTCAGGGCCGGACAGAAGGTGCAAGCAATGGCCTACCAGAACCGCATCGAACTGGTACCGGTGAAGCCCGCCCGTCAGATGCGTGGCTTCCTCAAGGGCATCAGCACTGATGTGCCTCGGGAACGCGACCGGGTATGAACGTCGTCGATTCGTCGGGCTGGCTCGAGTATCTGGCGGGTGGGCCAAATGCCGACTTCTTTGCACCGGCCATCGAGGCTCACAAGACCTTGATCGTGCCGACGATCAGCCTCTTCGAAGTCTTCAAGCGGGTGCTGCTCCAGCGCGGGGAAGGCGACGCCTTGCAAGCCGTTGCCCTCATGCAACAGGGCCAGATCGTGGAGTTGACGGGCACGTTGGCCCTGGCTGCCGCCCACCTGTCTGCCGATCTGAAACTCCCCATGGCCGACAGCATCATGTTGTCTACGGCTCGGGCGCTCGGGGCGACCCTGTGGACCCAGGACGCCGATTTCGACGGGGTCGACGGCGTGCGGTTCGTGCCGCAATCGAAACGCTGAGCCGGCCTCCCTGAGGCTCACCGAAACGACACAGACGCGGCACGACCCTGGCACGAGACGCGTATAGACTCACCTTCCCCCTATGTTCCGGAAGGCGTCGGCACGTCCGCTGCGCAGTCTGGTCGCGCTTGTCATCGGCGTCTTGGTGGTGCCGCTGCTCGCGCTGCCGTGGCTTGGCTGGCGCCTGCTCGAACAGGACCGCGCCCTCGAAAGCCAGCAGGTGCAGCAGCGGGTCGAGCGCGCGGCCGACCTCGTCGTCGCGGCCCTGCAGCGCGCGATCGCGGCCTCCGAACAATGGTTGACCGGGGATGCAGCGACGTGGCCGGATGGCGCGATCGCCGTCACGTTCGGCGACGCGCGCGTGGATGTGGTACCGGCTGAACGCGTCGCGTACTGGCCCGTCGCCCCACTAGTGCCCGAGGCCCCCGCCGCCGCCTTTGCTGCCGCGGAGCAGCTCGAACTGCGCGACGGGAACCTGCGCGCGGCCATCGCTGCGTTCGCCCGTCTCGCAGGGTCTGCGGATCCGGCGGTCAGTGCCGGCGCCGTGCTGCGGCTGGGACGGACCCTGCGCAAGGCCGGACGGCATGACGAGGCGTTGGTGGCCTATGCGCGCCTGGCGCAGCGCGACGGCGTGGCCGTCGGCGGCGTGCCGGCCAGTCTGGCCGCGGCGTATGCCCGAGGCTCGCTGCTGGAGCAGCAGCAGCGTCGCTCGGATCTCGAGGGCGAAGGCATCGCCCTCGAGCAGCAACTCCGCCGCGGGCGCTGGAGGCTGACCGGCCCGGTGTATGCCCTCTACACAGCTGACGCCACGCGGTGGAGCGGATCTCAATCGACGGGCCCGACGCCGCAGGAGCGGCTCGCAGCCGCGGTCGGCACGGCGTGGAGCCGTTGGCGGTCAGAGGCGGCGGACAGTCGCGCGCCCTCGGGCCGTGAGTCGTTCGAGGTCAGCGGCGAAACCATCACCGTGCTCTGGCAGGCGTCTGGCGGCGCGCTCCGCGCCGTGATCGTGACGCCCGCCTTCGTCGAGGCAGAGTGGCTGGCCACGCTCGCACCGCTCCTTGGCGAGCAACACGTGTCCGTCACGCTTCGCGATTCGACCGGCAAGGACGTGTTCGGCAGCGCCGCCACGCTGCCCGTCTCGAAGACGATCCGCTCGGCCACCGACGCCGGGCTTCCGTGGAGCGTCGTGACCACCACGGTCGATCCGCCCCCTGAGGATCGCGCCTTCGCCCAACGCCGCCGGTGGCTCATCGGCGGCTTCGTCCTGATGACCGCCATGGCGCTCCTGGCCGCGGCCCTCATCGTCCGCGCCGTCAACCGCGAGCTTGCCGTCGCCCGCCAGCAGTCGGATTTCGTGGCCGCCGTGTCGCACGAGTTCCGCACGCCGCTGACCACGCTGCGCCAGTTCACCGAGATGCTGCGCGAGCAGCCCGCGCTCGACGACGGCCGGCGCCGCCAGGCCTACGACGCGCAGGCGCGTGCCACCGACCGGCTCACGCGCCTGGTGGAATCGCTCCTCGATTTCGGCCGGATGGAGGCCGGCGTCCGCTCGTATCACTTCGCGACCCGCGATGCCGCGGAGTTCGTGGCCGGCGTGGTCAACGACTTCCGCGCGGAGCCAGGCGCGACGGGACACGACATCGAGTTCCGCGGGGGCGACACCGCGCCGGTCGACATCGACGAGGAAGCGATGGCGCGCGCCGTGCGCAATCTGCTGGAGAACGCCGTGAAGTACTCGCCCGCCCCGCCGCGCATCGACGTGGCGCTGGCCCGCAGGAACGGCCACGTGCGCATCAGCGTGCGCGACCGCGGCATCGGCATCCCGGTGCACGAGCGTGCGGGGATCTTCCGAAAGTTCCAGCGTGGTGAGCAGGCGCTCGCGCGCGGCATCAAGGGGACGGGCATCGGCCTGGCCATGGTCGAGGACATCGTCACCGCGCACCACGGCCGGGTGGACGTGGAGAGTGAGACTGGCCAGGGCAGCACGTTTACGATTGTGCTGCCCTCCCCCACGCCCCGACACCGAGACGCCTGAGCGCCCTGACCATGGCCCGCATCCTCATCGTGGAAGACGAACCGGACATCGCCCTCGGGCTCCAGCTCGACCTGAGCGACGAGGGGCACAGCGTGGAGGTCTGCACGGACGGCGACGACGCGTGTCGCCGCGCCCGCGAACCCGGCTGGGACCTGATTCTGCTCGACGTGATGTTGCCCTCGAAGGACGGGTTCGAAGTGTGTCGAGACCTGCGGCGCGCCAAGATCCGCACGCCCGTGCTGATGCTGACCGCCAGGGCGCAGGAAGCCGAGAAGGTCATGGGGCTCGACATGGGCGCCGACGACTACGTCACGAAGCCCTTCAGCCCGCGAGAGCTGCGCGCTCGCATCCGGGCGTTGGTGCGCCGGACGACGGCCGACGACGAGCCCGTGCAGCGCTTCGGTGAGTGCGAGCTGGACGTCTCGCGCGCGGAGCTGCGGCGCGGTGCCGTCCGGATGGACCTCACCGCCATCGAGCTCAAGATGATGCAGACCTTCCTGCGCAGTCAGGGCCGCGTGCTCACGCGGGCGCAGGTCGTCGATGCCGTGTGGGGACACGACGTGTTCGTGACGGACCGGGTCGTCGACACCCACGTCGTCAAGCTGCGCCGCAAGATCGAGGCGAATCCCGCTGAGCCCCGCCACATCGTGAGCGTGCGGGGTATTGGCTACCGGTTCGAACCATGAACTCGACACCGACACGTCACGGGATCGACAACCCCCGCACATGGTCGCTCGGTAGATTGAGCGCCGTGGAGGTGACCGTGAAGAACACAACTCTTGTGCTCGTGGCAACCGTGGCGGCGCTTGGTGCAACGGCAATGGCGCAACCGGCGCGGCAACCGGAGGTGGCGCTGCAAGCGGCGATCCGCACCGAGACCATCGATGGCGATCTGCGACGAGCCATCCAACAGTACGAGGCCGTCGCCAAGGGCAGCGACCGCGTCGCGGCGGCGCAGGCGCTGCTGCGCATGGCCGACTGCTACCAGAAGCTCGGCGACGCGCAGGCTCGAAGCACGTACCAGCGACTCGTGCGCGATTTCACCGAGCAGACCGAGGCGGTGGCCACGGCTCGCGTGCGCTTGAACGAATCCAGCAGCAGCAATTCAGCCGTAGTCGCCCGGCAGCTCTGGACGACCACGCAGTACAGCCAGGTCACGATTGCCAGCGATGGACGAACTGCGGCGATCAGGAATCCGAACTCTCCCGAGATCCAGATTCGCGACCTCGTCACGGGCCGGTCAGTCCCGTTCAAGGTGGCGACGGATCCCACGTCCGAGGCCTACTCGGAGTGGCCGGTGCTGTCACCGAATTTCAAGCAGATCGCGTATACGTGGGCCGGTCCCGAGACCAATTGGAACTATCAGCTGCGAATAGCGGCCAACCAGCCAGGGGCGAAGCCGACGCCTCGCGGAAACACGTTTCCCTACATGTACATCCGGGGGTGGGCGCCCGACGGCAAGTCGGTGCTCGTAGACCTGCTCGGCGCTGGCACCGCGCAAATCGCTTGGATCTCGGCCATCGACGGCACGGTGCGGCCACTTAAAACTGGCGGATGGGAGTCGTTTGGCCTGCCCGCGCTGTCGCCGGACGGGAGGTTCATCGCCTACGACGTGCCGGTCGACGCAGGAAAGCCAGACCGCGAGATTCGGGTCATGGCCTCCGACGGCACCAGCGAGTCGGTTGTCGTGCGTGCGCCCGGCATCAACGCGTCGCCAGTCTGGACGCGGGACGGAAGGCGACTCGCCTTCGTGAGCAATCGCTCCGGTACGATAGGGATCTGGTCGGTGGCGATCAAAGACGGCCACAGCGACGGTGCGCCGGCCTTGTTGAAGGCAGACATCGGCGATGGCGAGCTCGTCGGCTTCACCGCGACTGGGGCACTGCTGTACAACCAACGCATCGGCGCGCAGGACGTCTTTGCCATGGACCTC
>JANNEJ010000819.1:0-1585 GCA_031378585.1 Acidobacteriota bacterium
CAGACGGCGACCCACGCGCGTCACGGTCTGATGCGGACTCGGATTTCCGCCGACGACTTCGCCGACCTCAGGGTCGGCGGCTTTGGTCTCGACGCCGCCGCTGCCACCTGGGTGCGGGCCTCCCTGGCGCCCCAGGTTCCCACGGAACTTCGGCTCGCCCGGTTCGTCTTCCCTCGCTGATCGACGGCGCCACGCCTCTACCGGGTGCGCGCGCCGCCGCGCCGTCCAGGGCCGCAGCGTCACCGCGGCGACCGGCTGGCCGTCGCCACGGCGACCCAGAGCGTTCGCCCGGGGGCATCGATACCCGACCCGTGCACCCGGTACAGCCCATCGAAGGCGTTGCGCACGCCGCCGACCAGCCGGGCGCGATCGCCGAGCGGCAGGGCGCCGAACGCGTCCACGGTGAACCACGAGGGTGTGCCGGTTCGCAAGATGCGATGGTCCGCCAGGTCGCCCGACGACAGTCGATCCTGGCGCCCGGCCCAGCGCGTGGCGATGCCGGCCCAGGCCGAGGCGCGCGGGGTCCAGCGCAGCGAGAGGCCGCCGTGCAGCGGCGGAATCCGCCGCATCGGTTCGTTGCGGGTCAACGCCTGTCCAGTCGTCGCCGTGGCATGCCCGGTGACCACGACATCCAGACGCGGTTGCCAGGTCACCTCGGATTCCCACCCGGTCACCCTCGCCTGTCCGACGTTGGCCTTCTGGAACACAGGCTGCCCGTCGAAGGTCGGCGCGCCGTCGTAGGTCGCTCGCACGCGATCGATGAGATCGTTCAGGTTCGTGCGGAAGACCACCACTGTGGCCGTGGCCGACCGCGTGCGGGCCCGCAGGCCAATTTCGGACGTGAGCCCGCGCTCCGGCGCCAGGCCCGCCGACGGCACCTCGATGCCCGAGTCGAAGCGGCCAAGCGTGCTCACGTCGTCGATGTTCGGCGCGCGAAATGACTGGGCCAGCGATCCGAAGACCAGCGTCTGTCCGATGAGCCGCATCGAGGCACCGGCCTGACCCACCCAGGCGCTTGGCGTCAGCGCCAGATTGCTGAAGGTCGCATCGGAGGCCGACACGCGGAACGACGAATAGCGTGCGCCGGTTTCCGCCCGGAGGCGCCGGTACGTCCAGACGCCGCGTCCGAATATCGCCGCACTCGAGGCCGAAGCGCCGTTGGGATACAAGCCGCGGCGGCTCAGCCCAGCGCCGGTGCGCGTGTCGAGATCGACGCGCGCGCTCGACACCTCGTCGGCGTAGGCCTCTGCGCCGGCTTGCAGCATCAATTGGCGTCCCATCTGCTTTGAGGCGTCCATCGTGAGCCCAAGCGTGCGGACGCGATCGGTCTCGGTGGTGTCGGTGACGGACCCGGTGCGCTGGATCCGGCGCCGCTCCTCCGTTCGCTGCAGCGACGCGGTGGCCGACACGACATCGGCCCACGACAGCGCCTGAGCCGCGTACCGCAGCGTCGCCAGCTGCCGGTTCTGCGGGTCGAACGCGTAGCGTGAGAAGCCGCGCTGCACCACCTGATCCCACCGCGGCACATCATCCTGGTGATGCGCCCTGCAGTGAGGCGGTCAGCACATGCGCAGGCGCCAGACGC
>JANNEJ010000883.1:0-11928 GCA_031378585.1 Acidobacteriota bacterium
TCTGCTCGATGAGCGTCTGCGCCTGAACGCCATGGAGGAAACCTTGCGGGCCACGGTCGACAACGACCTCGCGTCTGGGCTCAAGGAACGGTGCGAAAGCGGCTTCGAACCGCCCCCCGCGCCACGTCGAGGTCCCTTCGCCGCGAACGCGCCGGGAGGGCGAGGCGGCCGCCCCGGCGGCCCTGGGCCCCGAGGATACGCACTCTTCACCTACACCGCCGACGGCGTCTCGCAGTCCAACAGCGCACCCGCCCTGCCGGCCACGCCTTTGTCGACCTTCTGGACGGGGGTTGGCCGCGGCGTGCAGTTGCGGTTTGAGATTGGCGGTGACGGGCACTGTGCGCTCGGCCTGGCGCGCATGCTGCCCCGGCCCGGACAGCTCCGTGACCAACTGGTGGCCGTCGGGCTCGTTGTGCTGTCGGTGCTCGGCGGCGTCTGGCTCGCTGCCGGATCCGTGATTGCGCGGATGCGGCGACTGGCCGACGACGTACGGCAGTCGGCGGCATCAACCTACGACCTGCCGGTGCGTGCGGACGACGATGACGAGGTCACGTCATTGGCGCGCGCCTTCAATGACGCCAGTGCCACCGTCCGAGCCCAGGTGCGCGAAATCCAGACCCGTGAAGAGACGCTGCGGCAGTTTGTCGCCAACACCACCCACGATGTCGCGATCCCCATGTCGGTGCTCCAGGGTCACTTGTCGAATGTGGAGGCGGCACTCGCCGGACGCACCGAGGCAGACGCCGCGGCTCGCGCGCCGCTACGACACGCGATTGGGGAAACCCACTACATGGCGTCCCTGCTGCGAAATCTGGCCGTCGCGACCAAGCTCGGTGATACCAGCGCTCCGCTGGCCCTTGGCCCGGTGAGCCTGTCGGAGTTGGTCGATCGCGTTGTCGCGCGCCATCGCCCTATCGCCCGAGCCTCGAGTGTCGAACTCAACTACGCGGTGCCTGCGGCACCGCTCATCCTGCAGACGGATGCCACATTGCTCGAGCAGGCGCTCAGCAATCTGGTCGACAACGCGATCCGCTACAACGTCGCTGGCGGGCACGTCGCCGTCATGCTCGACAGCGGCGCTGCGAACCGTTTCGTGCTGTCGGTCACCGACGACGGTGTTGGCGTGAGCGCTGACGACCTCGAACACCTGACGACCCGCTGGTTTCGCGGCTCCGAGGCCAGAACGAGACGGCCCGATGGCAAGGGTCTGGGACTGGCGATTGCCTCGCAAGCGTGCCAGCGCCTGGGGCTGACCCTGACGTTCAGCCGCCCAACCGAGGGCGGATTGTCGGCCACTATCGCGGCCTCTTAAGGAGCCGTACTGGCTACTTTCTCCATCCGCGTCGTTGTTGGGCGGGGATACGAGTCGAACCGGCCGCAGGGCCGCGACGCTTCGACGGATAGGGTAGTCGGAATGCTTGGTGCTTTTGCGCGGTTCGTGTTCGGGATACTGCGTCTTCGTGCGGCCCTTGTCGCAGAGAATGAAGTCCTCCGGCAGCAGTTGGTGGCGGCGACGTGTCGCCTACGAGGCAAACGGGTTCGCTGGTCGCCCGGGCAGCGGTGGATCATCGGCGCGTTGGCGACATCGACGGTGCGCTCGGCGGTAAGCCTGATCCAGCCAGAGACGGTGCGGCGGTGGCATCGATTGGGGTGGCGGCTCTTCTGGCGATGGCGGTCTCGGGCAGCCGGGCGACCAACGACGTACCACGCGCCCTTGGTCGGCGAGATGAGCGCGAGCCAGCCGCGCTGGGGTGCCGAACGCATTCGTCGCGCTGCCGGTCCTGAACGGGCTTCATCATGACTACCGTCGCGCCGCGTGATTCGCAGACGGAGTTGGTAGCCAGTACGGGGGTGGCCTGTGTGCTCGCGACCACCTGCCGTCCCGCATTCGGACACTGCGGCGCCCCGGTAGGTCTCGGAGAGCCGGCCCGGTGGGACGTCTCGGGCGCCCGCCGTTTGGCGCGAGATTCGCATTGGCCCCTGGGTTGTTTGCCGAGGCCCCAATGACACATCTTGCCCAAGACCTTCGCTACGCGCTCCGCATGTTGGGGCGCGCCCCAGGATTTGCCGCCGTCGTCGTCCTGACGCTCGCGCTGGGGATCGGCGCCAACACCGCCATCTTCTCGCTGCTCGATCAAGTGGTGCTGCGGCGCCTGCCAGTGACGGCGGCCACCGAGCTGGTGCAGCTGTCGGGACCGGGCGCCTTCAGCGGGCGCACGGATCTCGACCACGCGTTCTCCTATCCGATGTACCGCGACTAGCGCGAGGAGACCCCGACGCTCGGTGCCCTGATCGCCCGCGCCCCGGCCAGCGTCGTCTTCCGCGTTGGAGACGACAGCGAACGCGTCACGGCCGAGCTCGTGAGCGGCAACACGTTCGTCGCGCTGGACGCCACCCCCGCCATCGGCCGCTTCTTCACGCCGGACGACGACGTCGCGGGCGCCGCCCCCGTGGTGGTGCTGACCGACGCGTACTGGACGCGCCGCTTCAACCGGTCCCCGACGGTCGTGGGCCAGAGCGTGGTCGTGAACGCAACGCCCATGACCATCATTGGCGTCGCGCGGCCGGACTTTGCCGGCATGGTAGCCAACCAACGACCGGCCTTCTTCACGCCGATCACGCTGCGGCCCTTCATCACGCCCACCGTGAACGACGTCGAGGATCGGCGCTCGCGTTGGTTGCACATCGTGGGACGTCTCGCGCCTGGCGCGACCATGGCACGCGCCAAGGCGGCGCTCGACGTGCGCTACCGACAAATCCACGACGGCGAGCTGACGTCAGAGCCGGCGCTTGCGGCGCTCTCCGAACGCTTCAAGGAGAACTTCCGCAAGAAGAGCCTGGACATCTTCGACGCCTCGCACGGGATCTCGCAGGTGCGTGGCGCCCTCGGGGCGCCGATGTCGATGCTCATGGCCATGGTGGGGCTGGTGCTGCTCATCGCGTGCGCCAACGTGGCGAACCTGATGCTGGCGCGCGCCACGGGCCGGCAGCGCGAGATGAGCGTGCGACTGGCGCTTGGCGCCAACCGCGGGCGCCTGATCCGCCAGACCCTGGTGGAGAGCGCCGTCGTGGCGGTGCTGGGGGGGCTGGTGGGCACGGTCATGGCTATCTGGCTGGGCGACCTGCTGCTGGGGGTGTTGCCGCTCGACGCCGTCGATACGTCGCTCTCGACGACGCCCGACGGACGCGTGGCGCTGTTCACGTGCGCGGTCACGGCGCTCACGGTGCTGCTCTTCGGCCTGGCGCCCGCCGTGCGGGGTTCGGCGGTGGACCTGAACCGCGCGCTCAAGGAAGAATCGGCCGCAGCGGGCGGCGGCCTGCAGCATGCGCACCTGCGCAAGTCGCTGGTCGTAGCCCAGGTGGCGCTCTCGACCTTGCTCGTGGCCGGCGCGGCGCTCTTCGCGCGCAGTCTCGCCAATCTCGAGACGCTCGGCCCCGGCTTCGACACCGCGCACGTCGTGACGTTTGCCGTGGACGCCACGCTGACGGGCCGGACGCAGGTCCAGGCCAAACAGCTCTATCGGGCGCTTGGCAAACAGCTGGGCGACCTGCCCGGGGTGACCGCAGTGTCAATGGCCGCCGAAGCCGTGCTGACCAACAACGCGTCGCAGCGCACCGTGCAGGTGCAAGGGTACGAGCCGGGCCAGGACGAAAACATGAACCCGTGGACCAACGACGTGGGCCCGGCATACTTCACCGCCCTGGGCATTCCGGTGCTGGCCGGCCGCCAGTTCACGGAGCGCGATGTGGACGGCGCGCCCCGAGTGGCCGTGGTCAACGAGTCGTTTGCGAAGTACTACTTCGGGACGGAGAGTCCGCTCGGACACCGTTTCGGCTTCCGGTCCGAAGACGATCCGGGGCGTTGGGAGATCGTGGGTGTCGTACAGGACACCGCGTACTCGCAAGTGCGGCCGGGCGAGGCGGCCAGCCTCGCCGAACTCGCGCCAGGACGCGGGCTGCCGGACACCACCATGCCGCGCGTGATCTACACGCCGTATCAGCAATCGCAGGATGTGGACGAGCTCACGTTCTACCTCCGTACCACCGCGGCCGCGGCACTGGGCGTGCCGGCGCTGGCCCGCCAGGCGGTGCACCGGGCCGACGCGACGCTACCGGTCTATCGCATGACCACGCTCGAGGCGACGGTGGACTCGTCGCTCGCCGTCGAACGCTTGCTCGCACTGCTGTCGGTGCTCTTTGGCGTGTTGGCCACGCTACTGGCCGCCGTGGGCCTCTACGGCGTGATGAGCTACACGGTGGCTCGCCGCACGCGCGAGATCGGCATCCGCATCGCCCTTGGCGCCGACCGGTCCGAGGTGGTGGCCATGGTGTTGCGTGAGGTCGCGCTGCTTACGGGCCTGGGCATCGCGGTGGGGCTGCCGGGCGCCTACGCCATCGGGCGCGCGGCCGAGTCGCAGCTCTTTGGGCTCTCGCCACTCGACCCGGTATCGCTTGTGGGCGCAGCGGTGGTGCTGGCCCTCGTGGGCGTGCTGGCCGGGTACCTGCCTGCGCGCCGCGCGGCCGCCACCGAGCCGCTCGTGGCCCTGCGCACCGAGTAGCCGGCGGCTGGCGCAGGCCCGACAACCCTTCCCGGCCATGCCCCGTCCAACCACCTGGAGGCGGGCATGCGAATCGACGGCATTCGGCAGGGTCTGACGGGCGGCGCGCGCGGCCTGTTGCGGGCGCCGGGGTTTGCCGCGGCGGCCCTCATCACGCTCGCGCTCGGCATCGGTGCCACCTCGGCCCTCTTCACGGTCGTGAAGGCCGTGCTCCTCGCGCCGCCCCCGTATGCCAACGCCGAGACGCGCGTGATGCTCTGGAGCCGGTGAATCAGCTTCGACAAGACGTGGCTCTCGGACCAGGAGATCTTCGACTACCGGCGACTCGCCCGCACGCTCACGGCCGTGGCGGGCTGGACGACGACGCAGCAGAACCTGACCGGCGACGGCGAGCCCGTGCGCGTGGATGTCGGCCTCGTGACCGCCAGCAGCTTCGACGTGCTGGGCACGACGCCCATCCTGGGCCGCGGCATCACGCCGGCAGGCGTCTCCAGCTCGATGACCAGTCGGTCGAAGAAGGCCTGGACGGCGTCCTCGGAGTCTTCCGCCGGCAGGTGTCAGCGCTGGCGCAGATAGTGATAGCTCGGCCGCCAGTATGCCTGCGCGAGCGCGCCGAACGCCGCGCGACGCACGTCGGTGTCGTCGCTGCGCACGAGGTGGAGAACCGAGAGATGGGTCGGAGGAAACACGCGCACGCGACGCTGAGATTACGCTAGACCACGGGATCCTGCCGGCCGGACACTCGCCGCCCCCAACGATCCATTACGCGTCCGGCGACACACCTTTTCGGCCGGCCCGGCCCTACGGGTCGCGCAGGGCCACGGTCGGATCTACGCGAGACGCTCGCCAGCTCGGAAGCCACGCGGCGATGCCCACGACCGCGGTCAACGCTGCGACCCCCGCCGCGAACGCGGCCGGATCGAGTGGACCGATGCCGTGCAGGGTCGTCCGGGCGACGACGCCGAGCACGGCCGCGAGACCGATCCCCGCCACCAGGCCCGGAGCTGCGGTGGCGGCGGTCTGCCGCACGATGAGCTGCACGATGTCTGCGGGTCTGGCTCCGATCGCCAGCCGCACGCCGATCTCACGGCGCCGCCGCTCCACGAACCAGGACACGAGCCCGTAGAGCCCCACGGCGCTCAGGACGAGCGACAGCGTGCCGAGCCCGGCCGCGGCGCGCGCGGCGGCCTTCGTCGGCAGGAGCTCGATCTCGAGGTGGTCGTCGAGCGTCCGCGGAAAGAATCCCACGACGCCGGGGCCGACGCGATCGAGCGTCTGCTGAAGCGCGCGCAGGGCCTCACGCGGGGCGCCGGCAGTCCGCGCCAGAAGGGTCAGGTGAAAGCCCGGCGGCGTGGGCTGGTACAGATGCAGCTGTCCGGCTTCCGCAATCGAGCGGTACTTCGAGTTCCGGGCCACGCCGACGACTCGGACCACGCGCCCCGCGGATCCGACGACGAGCGACCGGCCGAGCGGGTCGCCGTCGGCCCACAGCCGCCGGGCGAGGCTCTCGTTCACGATCACGACGTCGGCCTCGCGGTCGCATTCCTCCGCCGTGAAGGCACGGCCGGCCAGCAGCGCCACGGCCACGGTTTCGAAATAGCGAGCGGTGGCCTGATACATCGTGACGTCGCCGACGAGCGCCCCTGCGCGGTCCCGCCGCACCTCGACGAGCGGCGTGGAGCTGTCGATGGGCGCGCGGTTGGACATCGCCGTGGCCACGACGCCAGGCGTCGTCGACGCCAGGTCCAGGGCCGTGCGCGCCAATGCGGCCGTCCGCCCTGGAGGGCCGGACGGCTCCAGGTCGAAGTCCATCGCGACGAGGCCGCGTTTCGTGAATCCGACGTCGACGGCCTCGAGCGCGCCGAGGCTGCGCGAGAAGAGTGCTGCCCCGACCACGAGCGCCAGCGACACGCTGACCTGCGTCGCCACCAGCACGCGGCGGGCCCGCGAGGCCCCAGGGCCGCCGCTGGCCCGCGCGTAGCCGCCAGCGAGCGCGGCAGTCCGCTGCCCGCGCACCGACCACAGCGCGGGACCGACGGCCAGCAACGCGCCGACCAGGCCCGACACGAGCATCACGGCCACGACGCCGGCACCGTCCAGGGGCAGGTCGAGTCGCAGGGCGAGGGTGGGCAGCAGGGCAATCTGCGCGAACGCGCGGCGCGCCCACAGGTAGAAGGCCACGGCGAGGATGCCGCCGATCCACCCGAGGAGCGTGCCTTCCAGGAGCAGGCGGCGCACGATCGCGGCGCGCCCGGCCCCCATCGACAGGTGGATCGCCGTGTGGCGCTCGGCCGCCGCAGCCCGCGCCAGCAGGAGGCCGCCGACGTTGGCGGCGCCGACGGCCAGGATGAGCCCTGACAGGACACCGAGAATCCACGCCAAGGTGCGAACGCCGCTGCGCTGCGTGCCGGTCAGCAGCGCGCCCACGTCGGTCCGGAACGCCCGTTCGCGCCACCGTTCGGGGTGGCGTCGCGCGAGCTCGGCGGCGGCACCAGCCAGGCGCGCATCGATCTCGGCGGTCGAGGTCGCGGGCAACGCGAACACCGAGAACCACCGCGCGTCGAGATCCGTGCGCCACCCGGCGCTGAGGAGCGCGTCGCCCTGCGCCAACGGCGCCCAGGCATCCACACCGGCGCCGAGCGCGCTCGCTGCTCCCGTCGTCGCCGTGACGCCAACCACCGTGAACGACGTGTGGTTCAAGTCGAGCGTCCGGCCGACGATCAGCGGATCGCCGCCGAACCGGCGCCGCCAGAGGGCCTCGCCGATCACGACGACCGGCGGCGCGCCGATCCGGTCATCACTCGATACCAGTTCCCGACCCATCACCATCGGCGCCCCGATGAGGCCGAAGTAGGCGCCATCGACGACCTCGACCATCGTCTGGACATCGGCGCCTTCGGCCCTCAGGACGACCGGCTGGAGATTCACGGCGGCAAGCGCGGCGCCGCCGGCGAGTGCGTCGCGTACGCGTTCGAGTTCGAGGAACGACAGCCGGTAGCTGGCACGCCCGCTCACGTCCACCGACGCCACGCGTCGCACCGCGTCTCCATGGATGGCCGACACCGGCCGGAACAGCAAGGCGCTCGACAGACCGGCGGTGACCAGCAGGGCCAGGAAGCCGGCGGCCAGCGTCGCGGCGGCACCGAGCGTCGCCAGCGGCGCCCGCCGCAGCCCGCGCACGACCAGCCGCGCGTCCCGGCTCCAGATCGGGCCCCAGTTCCGCGCCGACGTCACGGCGTGCCGTGCAAACGCCCACGCGAGCGATGCCGACTCGCGCCAGAGCCACGGGGCGGATGCCCACCTGGAACGCGTGGCCCGCAGCTGTCTGTAGTCGTCGTCGAGCTCGGCCAGCACCTGGGCACGATCGCGCGCCGGCACGACGCGCCGGAGCAACGCGACAACGACGCGGGGCAGGCTCGGCGTCACCGGTCCTCCAGCAGCGGCTCGATCCCGACGCGCATGCGCTGCACCGCGGAGAGCGCGCGCCGCAGCGCCTGGAGCCCGCGCAGCGACGTGCGATAGAAGCGGCGCTGACGCCCGGCCGCTACGCTCTCCGCCGCCTCGAGGCGCGAGGCCAGGAGCCGCTTGGACTCCAGCCGATCCAGGGTCACGTAGACGGCCCCGCGGGACACCGGCCGGCCGGTACGGCCCTCGATAGCGGAGCGTACGGCGGGCGGGTACGCCCCCTCCCCGAGGTGCAGCACGGCCATCAACACCAGGACTTCGAACTCGCCGAGCGGACCAGAAGCCATCTCGCCTACGATGTAAGCATCACGGGCACTCCGATGTCAACAATGTCGGCATCGAGACACTACGGCGCGATCCGCTGCCACGGACGGACCAGGGTCCGATAATCAGCGTTATCCGACCCTGGCCGAGCCACACGCCGGAGTGGTAGGTGAACAATCACGTCGATGGAGTGGAAGACCGACCCGCCGCTGCGCGTCGGCTCCCGCATGGCGTTTGTGGCGCACTTCCTGGGCCGGCGCCTGGCCTACACTTATGAAGTCATGGAGTGAGTGCCGGGCGTGCGGTTCGTGATGCGCACGGCCGAGGGGCTGTTTCCCATCGAGACCACGTATGCCTGGCGCGCGACCGCCGAGGGTCACACCGCAATGACCCTGAGGAACCGGGGAACGCCGAGCGGTTTCTCTCGGTGGCTGGCGCCGTTCATGAGTTGGGCCATGCGCCGTGCGAATCGCCAGGATCTGTCGACACTGAAGGCGATGCTCGAGTCGAGCGCGTGCCGCGCGGTCTGAATCGTGGGTACCCGGAGGACCATGATCGCGCGTAGCGGGTTCCTCGTTGGACTGGCCGTGTGTGGACTTGCTGGTGCAGCGCAGGCGCAGAGTCCGTCGGCCCATGCGGAGTCCCGTGAATACAACACGGCGCTTGGCGTCGAGTGCAGCCACTGCCATGCCGCGACCGACGCCCGAGATGCGTCGAAGCCGACGTTCGACTTCGCGCGGCGCATGGCGCGCATGGTGCGCGGACTCAACGACGGTCCGCTCAGGGCCCGGGGTGGCGTGACCTGTTGGAGTTGCCATCGTGGCCGCATGACGCCCGCTCGGCTCCCACGTGCCGACTGGGAGTCAATCGCCTCCACCCATCGGGCGACGTTTGCTGGCGAGCCAGACGGACGTGGTCTGACGATGAGCGTCTATGCGGCCTCGCTGGGCGTGGCGTGCTCGCACTGCCACGTCGACGGCAACTGGGGCGGGTGCTGACTCCTTCCGAAGTGGTGGCGTGGCTCGCCGCCCCGATAAGGGCCCAGCCGGAGACTTCAACGCCGATTCACCATGCTCACGGCTGCCGGCGGATGTATACTGTATACACCGTGCCGGATTCCACCAACGTCTCCGCGGTCGTGACGGTCAGACTGACCCGTGAGTTGGAGCGCCGACTCGCACGCGAAGCCCGCCGATCGCGGCGCAGCCGGAGCGAAGTCGCCCGGGCGATCCTCGAAGCTCACCTGGCAGGCCCCGTCGTCGATCCGCACGCGGAAGCGCGACGTCAGTCGTTGCTGGCCAGCGCCCAGGACGCCGACCGGGACACCCTCGACTTCATCGAGCACGCCGGGGACTCCCGCGGGTGGAAATAGCCCGCGGCGCCGTCGTCATTGTCTCGGCCCGCGGCGCCTACACCGGCAAGCCCCGTCCGGCACTCGTGGTGCAGGCCGACTCGTTCACTCCCACGCACGCCAGTGTGACCATCTGTCCGATCACAACGGCCTGTATTGATGCCCCGCTCTTCCGGGTCAACGTGGCGCCGGGTGAGCGCACGGGTCTGAAGTCAGCCTCACAGGTGATGGTGGACAAGATCGTGAGCGTGCCGCGCGCCAGTATCGTTCGCGCAGTCGGGCGCTGTGACGAGGCCGCCTCGCATGCCGTCGAAGATGCGCTGCGAAACTGGCTGGCGCTGTAGCGCACCCGCGGCCATAAGTGAAAACGAATTACTTGTTCCGACCGATCTCCGTCAGGTCATCATAGATTTGGCGGCGGTGGGCGACCGCCAGCACGCGAACGACCCGTCGTGAGCGATCGATGGCATACACGATCCGGAAGCGCCTCACGCGAAACCGCCAGAGGCCCTTCAGCTCGCGCTGCAGCAACGCGCCGATCGAAGGGTCCGCGCCGATGGCACGCAGCGCCGCCTTGATCGGTCGTTTGATGTCCGGCGGAAGACGACGCAGGACGTCCGCCACATGCGGGGGAATGTCGAGGTCGAACGGCGCCATCTACCGCGCGCGCTTCGTGACGGGCACGCGCGGTTCACCAAAGACATCCTCAAACGACAGCCCCTTGGCGTTAGTGACATAGAACCGCCGACTCTGACGAATCTGCTTCATCAGGTCGGGGTCGCTGAGAATGTCGAGCGTGTCGCGCTGGCGCCGATACTCGTCGTAGTTCACCAGCATGGCCGCCGGACGGCCATTCCTGGTCACCACGATCTCCTCCTCCCGTTCGGCGACACCGGTAACGAGTTCGGGAAGTCGTGCTTTGACCTCGGAGATCGGCAGCGTCTTGGCCACGGGGTGATCTTAGCGGTGACCAGAATTCTGGTCAATCCCGGCGAGGCGTGGTCGGGACGCGCGCCTTCAGCTCGTCGAACCAGTGCTGCACCACAACAATCTGAGGCCGCGATGCCTCTGCGGCGGCACTCCTGGATGCGGTCAGGTGGACGAGAAGGCGCCCGTCGGACGCGACGTCGTAGGCAGAACTCGCGGCCCCTCGGCCGACACCTGCCACCGCCCCTGGTCCGCCTCGGGGAATGGCCGCACATACACCTCGTTGCGTCCAGATTCGCTCGAGGAATACGCGATCCAGCGGCCGTCGGGTGAGATCCTCGGAGCACCCTCCCTAAACGCCGTCTTGATCAGCGGGCGGACCTCGACCGGCGGTCCGAGCGTGGCGACCATGATGTCAAGCCGCGTGGAAGTTGTCAGCTCGAGGACCGTAAACACGAGCCGCGTACCGTCGGAAGAAATCGATCCCAGAGTATTCAACCCTGGGAACTTGAACAACGACAGGGGCTTCACGCTACCATCGGCGGCCTGGCAGAACGCTTCATCGGTCTCGCGGTAGCAGATGCGGCGGCCGTCCGGAGTCCACACCGGTGATGAGGCCACACCGGTAAACGTCAGACGGGTCATTGCACCCCGGGCGATCGTCCACACCCAGATGTCGGAGCCCACGGAGCCGTTGTTGACCGAGACCGCCGCCTGGGTGCCGTCAGGCGACAGGGCCAACCAGGAGCCTACAATCGTAAACGGTCGCCGAGGCGCCGTCGTAGGCTCCTGTTGTCCCTGGCGATTGAGCCACACGAGCTCTCGATCGAAGGCGGTCGCGCCACCGGGCACGAAGGCCATGGCTCCCGAATCCGACCAGGGCGCCTGTGTGGCGCCGCTCGAATTCGCCGGAGCCTGCTGGATGCCCTGCTGTACGGGCACCGGGCCGCCGGTCACCATCATCTGGTGCTCGTCGAAAGGCATCGCGAAGAGGGTGGCCTCACGAAAGTACGCCAGGTGGCCGGTGGGCAGCACCCGGGCGTCGGTGCCGCCGTCGACCAGCACCGTGCGCCGGCCGGTCGCGAACTCGTGGACGGCCACGACGGCGTCGTCCCAGGACTGCTGACCCGTGCGAAGCCGAGCGCCCCGTCGAGTCTAGGCGACGGCTCGGCGCTCGAAGGTGGCCGGACTGATCTGGCCGAGGGTCGAGTGCCGACGCACGCCTCGAGTCAGGCGGTCTTGACTGAACTCGCCTATGCGTTTAATCTAGACTGAATCTAGCTTAAATGGAGATGCGTCATGCGCGAGGTCGGAGCGTTCGAAGCCAAGAACAAGTTGGGTGCGTTGTTGGACTGGGTCGCC
>JANNEJ010000900.1:0-1555 GCA_031378585.1 Acidobacteriota bacterium
CGAAGGGCCATGACCACGCGGTGGCCGAGGTCATCCATCCAGTAGCTGGACAGAAAGCTGCCGAGCCCCTTGGCGACATACACACCAATGATGGCGCTGCCCACAAATCCGAGGGACTCGCGGGACGGCAGCACCTGGTCAAGAATCGGCTTGATCAGCCAGGCCAGCCCCGCCGACGCAGCGCCGTACAGCAGCATCGCCGCGAGAGCGCCCCCGATGACGAGCCGGTGCGGTGCGGCGTAACTGAGGACGCGCAGCAGAGGGTCCATCATCGACACGTGCTGGAACGGTATCACACCGCATGCGCAGCGCGCCACCGCGCCGCATGCGACACGATGGTGTCCAGATCGCTCACGCGTGGACGCCAACCGAGCTGGGCCTGCGTCCGCTCGCTCGACGCATACAGCGCCGAGGGGTCGCCAGCGCGCCGCGGTGCGGGGGTCCATTGCACCGGCGAGCCCGTCACGCGACTGACCGTGTCGATGACGTCTTTCACCGACCAGGGATGTCCCGTACCGACGTTGTAACGGTTCGACGGTGCGCCGGCCTCGAGCGCCGCAAGCGCCTTCACGTGCGCGTCGGCCAAATCGGTCACGTGCACGTAGTCGCGCAGACATGTGCCGTCGGGCGTCGGGTAGTCCTGTCCGAAGACCTGCAGGCCCGTGCCGCCACGCGCCGCGTCGATGGCGAGCGGAATCAGGTGAATCTCGGGATCGTGGTCTTCGCCCAGTTCGCCGTCGGGATCGGCGCCGGCGGCGTTGAAGTAGCGCAGCGCCATCGACGTCAGGCCGTGGGCCGTGTCGAAGTGCCGCAAGGCCCGTTCGACGCCGAGCTTCGACTCGCCGTAGGCGTTGACCGGCGCGGTCGGATGGTCCTCGGTGAGCGGCAAGTGCTGCGGCTCGCCGTAGACCGCGCAGGTCGACGAGAACACCAGCCGCGATACGCCTTCCGCCGCCATGGCCTCGAGCAGCCGCAGCGAGCCGGTGAGGTTGTTCTCGTAGTACTTTCCGGGATGTCGTACCGACTCGCCCACCGACAGCCAGGCCGCAAAGTGCATCACGGCGTCGATGCGGTATTCGACGATGGCCGCCCGGACAGCGACCGTGTCGTGCACGCGGGCCCGCACGAGAGGCAGTCCACGCGTGGCCTCTTCGTGCCCGGCCGACAGGTCGTCGAGCACCACCACTGCGTGCCCGGCCGCGTGCAACGCCTTGGCGGCGTGACTGCCAATGTAGCCGGCGCCGCCGGTGACGAGGACCCGGGCCACTCTGTCTACCTTCCGACCGAGTAGTAGGTGAACCCGAGGTCCTTCATCTGCTCGGGCTGGTAGATGTTGCGGCCGTCGAAGACCACTGGCGTTTTCATGAGCGCGCGCATCCGCTGGAAGTCGGGTTCGCGGAACTCCTGCCACTCCGTGATCACCGCGAGGGCATCGGCGCCCTTCAAGGCGTCGTAGTTCTTCTTGTGGTACGTCACGGCGGTGCCGAGAAGGCTCTTGGCCATGCCCATCGCTTCCGGGTCGTAGGCATGGACCACGGCGCCCTTCTCGAGCAGC
>JANNEJ010000915.1:0-4813 GCA_031378585.1 Acidobacteriota bacterium
CCGTCTGCCCGGCACCGGCAAGCACGTCGGGTACACGCTGGGATTCTTCGGCGGCGAGGGCCGCAATCGCAGCGGTCGCGACCTCGGGTATCTGTACACGGCCCGGGTCGAGGGTTGGCCACTCGGGCCGTTTGACGACTACGTCGAGGCCGACGTGCGCCGCGACCCGACGCCGCGATTGGCCATTGGCGCCGGTGTCGGCTACAACCAGAACACGAATCGTCCGCGCAGCACGATTGGCGAGCCCTATCCCGCCGGCGACTTCGACTATCGTCACGCCGAAGTCGATGCCGTCTTCAAGCAGCGCGGCCTGTCGCTGACCGGCGAGCTGATGTACCGGAGCGCCGACACCGATCGACGCACGGTGAACGTCAACGGCGTCCCGATCACGATTGCCTCACGATCCGGATGGGGGGCGTACATCCAGGGCGGCCAGATGCTCACGTCACGGGTTGAGGTGAGCGGCCGCTACGGGCGTCTCTCACCACGCGAGGGCACGGCCGACACCCTGGTGCCGTCGCACGAGTTCGTGGCCGGGGCCAGCTACTACGCGTTCGAGCACAACCTCAAGGTACAAGGCGACTTCACATACCTTCGAGCAACGGGGGGCCCGCGCGCCGGGCAGCAGGTGCGCGTGCAAGTGCAGCTCTACTTCTGAGCGCACGGCGCTGTTTCTGAGCGCGCGTCGCACGCTACTTCAGGTGCCGGCCGCCGTCGACGCGAATGGTCTCGCCGGTCACGAAGTCGCTCTGGCACAGGAACGCCACGGCCTTGGCGATTTCGGCCTCGCCGCCCCAACGCCCGAGCGGCGTGGCGCGTTCCACCGCCGCATATTCGTCAGGCGTCGTGTCCCTCGGCGGCACGATCGGACCAGGCGCCACCGCGTTGACGAGGATCCGGTCGGGCGCCAGCTCGAGCGCCAGCGCTTCGGTCAGCGCCTTCACGCCGGCCTTGGCCACGTAGTACGGCAAATAGCCGGGATAGCGCGGGCGGCCGCTTGCCGTGACCCAGTCGGTGAAGTTCACGATGCGCCCACCGCCCTGTTTCCGCATGTGCGGCACGACCGCCATGCAGGTCAGGAACGTGGCACGCAGGTCGATCGCCATCTGACGGTCCCACTGACCGGCGTCGAGCTCGTCAAGCGGCACGTGCTGGTAGAGCGACGCCATGTTGACCATGACGTCGAGCCGGCCCAGCGCCGCCGCGGCTTCGTTGACCGTGGAGCTGCAGTCGAGCGGGTCCGTCAGGTCGGCGCGCAACGTGTACGCACGCCGTCCGCGTGCGCGCACGCTGTCGGCCGCCCGTTCGGCTGCCGCCGACGAGGTGTGGTAGACAAGCGCCACATCCGCGCCCAGCTCGGCCAACGTTGCGGCAATAGCGTCGCCCATGCGGGCTCCGCCCGTAATGAGTGCGGCACGTCCTTCGAGGGTCACGCGTGGCCTCCATCCGCATACTACCCGTTCGGCCCTGCTATGCTCGATCGCATGAAGGCCCTGCCGAGGCGTCGACCGGTGTGCATGGCGCTGGCACTGGCGCTCGTGAGCCTCGCCCCGGCCGGCGCGGTGGATATCAACCTCAATCGC
The DNA here is from genome assembly GCA_031378585.1 of Acidobacteriota bacterium. Lineage (GTDB taxonomy): Bacteria > Acidobacteriota > Vicinamibacteria > Vicinamibacterales > UBA2999 > CADEFD01. The sequence continues at coordinate 1,584 of JANNEJ010000915.1, forward strand.
GACGCCATCGACCAGGCCATCATCTTCGCGCGCCAGGCCGAGCGTCCCGAGCGCGTCGCCTTCCACGACGGCTACCGGCGCACGCCCGGCGATGAGCTGCGCCGCGTGTCGGTCATAACCGAGTACCGGCGCGTGGTGCTGCTGGTGGAAGAAAAGATGCGCGTGCTCGACCGGAACTACGGGGTGCGCCAGATGACCGAGGCGCTGAAGCCGTGGCGCGGCCTCGTCGAGATCATCGTGGAGTTGCAGTTTCATCCGCAGAACACGTTCGTGCAGGTGCCGCTCGTGGACGTGCTGCTCGTGCCGCTCGATGTGCCCGGCAACCCGATGCCGCTCATCTCCGAGGCGACCGACCGCCGGCCCCGCTTCGGACTCTTCTGGGATCCGCTGCCGGCCGATGCCCCGTGGTGGCCGTTCCCGCCTCCGACTACGCCCGTGCTGGGGGGCACCGAGCCGCTCACCGGCGGATGGGTCCACGCGCGCTTCGAGGCCGCCGGCCTGACCCGCGGCCGCTATGAAGTGGCGGTGAAGAACGGCGCCGCCGCGCTTGGGCGCGTGCAGTTCGACTTCGGTGCCATCAGGTAAGGCCCCAACGCCTCCCTTTGTGTCACAATCGGCGGGTCTTGGCTCGCCGGCGTCCGCTGTCGCCCTCGCAATTCCTCGCCGTCAGCTTCCTTGCGATCATCACCGTCGGGGGTGTACTGCTCGCGCTGCCGATGGCGGCCGCTCCTGGACACCACGTGTCGGTGCTGAATGCGTTCTTCACCTCGGTCTCGGCCGTCTGTGTCACCGGGTTGATCGTCGTGGACACCCCCGTCGACCTGTCGGTGTTCGGACAAGTCGTGGTGATGCTGCTCATCCAGGCGGGCGGTCTGGGCTACATGACCCTCAGCACGGTGTTTGCCGCCGCGCTCGGCCGGTCGGTCACGCTGCAGGAGCGCATCACCCTGCAGGAGGCCCTGAACGTACACGACATGGAGGGGCTCGTCCGCTTCGCTCGCACGGTGCTGAAGCTCACGCTCGCCTTCGAACTGGGCGGCGCACTGGTGCTCACGCTCTGGTGGTCGTCAACGCTCGGGCTCGGACAGGCCGCGTGGTACGGCCTCTTCCACGCGGTGTCGGCCTTCAACAACGCCGGATTCGCGTTGTGGAGCGACAACCTGATGTCGTCGCGCGGCGATCCGGTCGTGAACCTGGTCATTACCTCGCTCATCATTGCCGGCGGGCTGGGTTTCTTCGTGTGGGCCGAGCTGCTCCAGCGGCGCACCAGCCGCGTGAAGCTGTCGGTCCACACGCGGCTCGTGCTGCTCGCTACCGCGCTCTTGCTGGTCGGTGGCACCGTGGCGCTGCTGGCCCTCGAGTGGAGCAACGCCCGCACGCTGGCGGGTCTGCCGCTCGGCGAGAAAGTGCTGGCCGCGTACTTCCAGTCCGTCACGACCCGCACGGCCGGCTTCAATACCATCGACATCGGCGCCATGACCGCGCCGTCGCTCTTCGTCATGATGGGGCTGATGTTCATCGGCGCCTCGCCGGGCGGCACCGGCGGCGGTGTCAAGACCTCCACGTTCGCGATCACGCTGGCCGCACTCTGGGCGACCGTGCGTGGCGAAGGCGACACGGTCGTCTTCAAGCGTCGCCTCGCACCCGAGCTCGTGGCCAAGGCCTTCTTCATTTCACTCATTGCCTTCGTGGCCATGAACTCGGTCGCGTGGCTGCTGCTGCTCACCGAGGGCCGTGGTCTGCTGACGACGCTCTTCGAGACCACGTCGGCCTTCGGCACCGTCGGCCTGTCGATGGGCGAAAACGGCGCCCCCGTGAGCCTGGCGGCGTTCTTCACACCAGCCGGCAAGTTGCTGGTGATGGCGATGATGTTCATCGGCCGCCTGGGGCCGCTGACCCTCGCCATCGCGGTGGCGCGGCGCGGCGCGGCGCAGGCCAGGATCCGGTATCCGGAAGGCAAGATTCTCGTCGGGTAGCACACATGGCCAAACGAACCTTTGCGGTAATCGGTCTCGGGCGCTTCGGCGCCGCGATGGCCACGACCCTGTCGCAGCTTGGGCACGAAGTCATTGGCATCGACGGCAACGACGATCGGGTCACGGCGCTGGCCGACCAGATGTCGCAGACCGTGCGCCTGGATGCCACCGACGAGCGGGCGCTGAGGGCCGCCGGCATCAAGGACGTCGATGTCGCCGTCGTCTCCATCGGCGAGAACATCGAGTCGAGCCTGCTGGTCGTCACGGTCGTGAAAGAGATGGGCATCGACAACATCGTGGCCAAGGCCGTCACGCCGCTGCACGGGCGCATCCTGGAGAAGCTCGGCGTGACGCGGGTCGTGTTTCCGGAACGTGAAATGGCCGTGCGGATCGCCCACAGCCTGGTCATTCCGAACGTGCTCGACTACATCGAACTCTCGGGCGACTTCTCGATCGTGGAGGTGCCGGCCCCGGCGGACTTCTACGGCAAGACGCTGCGCGACATCGGGCTGCGCGCACGGTTCGGCCTCACCACCATCGCCATCAAGCGCACGGCCAAGGCCGGTCAGACCGATGCCACGACGGTGTCACCAGGGCCCGACGACGTCGTGCAACCGGGCGACATCCTGGCGCTGCTCGGCAGCAACGAGAGGCTGGGGCAGCTCGAGAAGATGCTCAAGTCGCCCACGATTCCGCACTAGCCAGGGGGCGTCCTGTTTTCCGTCCACGTAAGGGCTTTCGGACGGCGTAAGGCGGCCCACCCGTAGGTCTGCCGGCATTCGCTGAATCACCAGCGAAGTTGCAACCGTCGGGCTGGCGCGAATCGTGCTTTTTGACTTACCGTCGCCGCGTCCGATTCGTCTTCGGCCGTGCGACGACACAAGGAGACTCCCATGCGACGAACGATGAAGTGCCTGCTTGCCGCCGCCCTGCTGGTCGGCACAAGCGCCCAGGCTAGCGCCCAGACCCTGCGCCTCACGGCGGTGCTGTCGGGCGCGAATGAAACCCCCGCCATTGTCGTGACCGGCGCGACGGGCACCGCCGAAGTGTTCGTCAACCTGGCGACGCAGTCGGTCACCTATACGGTCAACGTCTTCAATCTGCCGAGCGGCGCCACGGGCGGACACTTCCATGTGGGCGGGCCTGGCGCAGGAGGACCGGTGGTGGTCAATCTGGCCCCCCCGGCCATCGTGTCCAACGACTTCTCGTTGTCTGGCACCGCCGCGCCGTCGGCGTTGGTTCCGCGCCCCGACC
>JANNEJ010000996.1:0-4965 GCA_031378585.1 Acidobacteriota bacterium
GACCTTGACCACGTCGTTCGTGTTCAGGTCGGCCGCTTCGCGCTCGGAGTCCGTGTACTTATAGCTCGGATCGTCTCCGAGGAACTCGTAGACGTCGCCTTTCCGCACGCCGTCCACGACCCTGACCGTCTGGCCCCGCGAGAGCACCTGCGGCGTTCACGACCACGGGCGTATCGAGCCGGCCGCCAGCTGCGAGTTGCACGCCTTCGACGCGTCCGCCCGAGACATGGATGCCCACGACCTGGTCGGTCACGTACTCCACACCGGCCGCCTCGGCCGCCGCGCGAAAGCCGAAGAGCACCTCGCGCGGATTCGCGTAGCCATCGTGCGGGCCGAAGAGCCCGAAACGGATGTCGTCGAGCATCAGGCCCGGCACGAGCGCGCGGATCTCGTCCACGCTCAAGCGCTGCTGCACCGCGCCCGCCTCGGCCTGGGCGGCCTCGCGCGCGGCCAGCGCCGGCGCGTTCTGGTCGTCGGCCAGGAAGAGGTACCCACGCTGGCGAAACCACGCGCGGGGCGTGTGGACGGCCGTGCGCATGCGCGTGTCGAACTCGCGCCAGAGCGCCACGCTGTGCTGCACCATCTGCACGCACACCGCCGAGCCGAACTGCTGGCGAATGCCGCCCATGGCCAGGAAAGACGAGGCGCGGGCATACGAGCGGTCGCGCTCGATGACCACGATGCGTCCGGTGAAGCCGTCCTGGCGCAGACGCCAGGCGGCGCTCGAGCCGATGACGCCGCCGCCGATGACGACGACGTCGGCCGCACCGGTGCTCACGGGCGCGTGTCCTTGATACTGCGTACGCGATAGAGCCATTCGTTCTCGAGGTAGTCCTTGAGCGTCGCGAGCGCCTCGGTCCAACCCTGACGGGTCAGAGCGAAGTAGCGTTGCCACCTCGGGCCGTCGTCAGACGCGCTCTGGCGCACGGTCACCGTCGTGCTGGCGGGATCGTGTTCCGGCCGGCAGGTGATCTCGAGGGCCATCGGGCCGAGCGGCTCACCTGCCTGCGGTTGCCAGTAGAGGTCGGCCACAAACAGCGCGCGGTCGGGCGTGTAGTCCATGACCGTGCCGTGCAGCGTGCCGCCGAGCGGCCCGAGCAGCTCGTCCCGATCGGCGCCAGGGGGCCAGGTCACGGCGAAGGGTCCCGATGGCCGCGCCACGGCCACCGAGCGTTCGATCTGCCACCAGTACGCCAGGTCGCGATGCGAGAAGAATGCCTGCATCACGCGCGCGGCCGGCGCCTCGATCGCGATTGAGAGCTCGAACTCCGGCGGACCGGGCGACGGCGGCGGCGTGCTAGCCATAGAGCAGGAACGGCGCACGCGCGGCGCGGAAGGCGTCTTCATCGGCACGCCAGCCCTGGGCGATGGCTTCGGCCGAGGCTCCGGCGTCGATCTGCTCGCGCATGACACGGCTGCCGGCGAGGATGTCGATGGGCATCAGCCGGTGCTCATATTCGTAGGGCGGCGGCCGCCACGCGTAGCTGGTGGGACTGGCACGCCGCAGTTCCTCGATGACGGCCACGCCTGTCACCACCGGGCGGAACACCGCACGGTCGGTGACGTGGATCTGGCAGCCCCCGCACGTCACGCCGTGGTGCTTCTGAAACGTGGGCTCGAACACCACGGGCCGGAAGACGACGCCCGGCAACCCGTGCGTGTTGAGCCGGTCGGCAAACGACTCGGCGTGCACCCAGGGCGCGCCGACGATCTCGAAGGGACGCGTCGTGCCGCGTCCCTCAGACGCCGTCGTGCCTTCGAGCAACACCGTGCCGGGATACACGATGGCCGTGTCAAGGGTAGGCATGTTGGGTGACGGCATGACCCACGGCGCACCGGCCTCGTCGCCGTAGTGCGCCCGCTGCCAGCCGTCCATCGCGATCACTTCGAGTGCCGCGCCGATGCCGAAGTGCTCGTTGAAGAGCCGTGCCAGTTCGCCCACCGTGAGGCCGTGGCGCATCGGGATCGCGTACTGACCGACGAACGACTCGAAGCCAGGCGCCAGCGTCTCGCCCTCCACCTCCACCCCGCCAATCGGGTTGGGCCGGTCGCACACGATCACCGGCACGCCGTGTCTTCGTCCCGCTACCAGGCAATTGGCCATCGTGTAGATGAAGGTGTAGATCCGCGCGCCGATGTCCTGCAGGTCGACGACGAGCGCGTCGAGGCCAGCGAGCATCGCCGCGGTGGGTTCGCGCGTCTCGCTGTAAAGCGAGTAGACCGGCACGCGGCGCTGGTCGTCGTGCCCGTGCGGCGACTCGATCATGTTGTCCTGCAGGTCGGACCTGAAGCCATGCTGCGGCCCGAAGATCGCGCCAAGCGTGACGCCCTCGGCGGCGCGCACGCGGTCGACGACGTGCACGAAGTCGCGGTCCACCGACGCGGGGTTGGCCACCACGCCCACGCGCAGGCCGCGCAGGCGTCCGGAGGCGAGCAGACGCGTCGATCCGAGGGTCACAGGCATGGACGGTCCGATTATAGTGGGGGAGCCTTCCCCGAGACCCCATCGTGAGCCACCTTCCCCGCGCGGCCCTTGCGCTCGTGCTCGCCGCCTACGTGTTGCCCCTGGCGCTGCCCGTGCCACTCATGGAAGACGACGAGGGACTGCACGCGGCCATTGCCATCGAGATGGTGGAGCGTGGCGATTGGGTCGTGCCGCGCCTGCTGACCGAGCCCTTCCTCGACAAGCCCATTCTCTATTTCTGGATGCAGGCGGCATCCATCTCGCTGCTGGGGCCGTCGGAGTTTTCGGTGCGCCTGCCCGGCACCCTGATGGCGCTGGCGGGCGTGGCCGCAACCGGGTGGCTGGCCACCGCGATGTTCGGCGCCGCCGCAGGCGGCTGGGCCGCGCTCTGCTACGCCACGATGCTGCTGCCGTATGCCGTGTCGCTGGCGCCGCTCCACGATCTGGTGATGGTGCCACTCGTGGTCGTGGCCCTCGGCGCGTTCTGGCGCGCCGCGTCGGCGCCGTCGGCCAGGGCTCTCGCTCGGTGGACGCTGCTGGCCGGCGTGGCCCTTGGGCTCTCGATGCTGGGCAAGGGGCTCACCGGCGTGGGGCTGGTCGGCGTGGGAGTGGCCACGTGGCTGCTGTGGACCCGCGCCCTCTCGTGGCGTCTCGTGCTGGCGGGTGCAGCGGCGATCCTCATCGGCGCCGCGATTGCGTGGCCATGGTACGCGGCGATGGAGCGCAGCTCGCCCGGCTACCTCGACTACTTCTTCATGCAGCGGCATGTGGCCGGCGTGACCGACGACACGCAGCGCCATGCGGGCCGGCCCGTGTGGTACTACCTGCCGATTGTGCTGGCCGGCAGCTGGCCGTGGTTGCTGGCCGCGTGGCCGCGCGTCCGGGCCCTGGCCACCAGCGCCGACCGGCTGCTCGTGAGCTGGTTCGTCGCAGACGTCGTGCTGCTGAGCCTGGCGGGGTCGAAGCTGGCCACCTATCTGCTGCCCGCGCTGCCGGCTGTGGCCGTGCTGGCTGGCTGCGGCCTGGCCGCTGCGGTGGCGCCGGGCGCGTCTGCGCCGCGGTGGATGCGGGTGGCCGGTGTCGTCACCGCCGTGGTGCCGATGGCGGGGCTCGCGTTCCTCTGGTGGCAAGATCCCGTGAACCCGCCAGCATTCGCCATCCTGGCCGTGCTGCTCCCACCGGCGGCGTTGCTGGCAGTTGCGAGGTGGTCTGCGTCGTGGACCGGCGCCGACCGGTTGCTGACAGTGACCGCGGCGGCCCTTGTGGCGGTGTCGGTAGGCGTGCGGCCCCGCGTGGCCGACAGCCTGACGGCTCGGAGTCTGGCGGACCACTTCAATACTGCCGGCGCGGTGCCGTCTCGCGTCTGGATCGTCGACGAAGGCGTCGGGTCGTTCGTGTTCTATCTGCGCCAGGACCTGCGGCGCGGTCTCGTGCGGGGACAGGTGCAGCGCGTCTCTCGCTTCTCTACGCCCGACCTTCCGCCAGGGTCGCCCGACGGCGTGCTCGCCGTGGCCAGCGACCGGGTCGATGGATTGGCGCAGGTGCTCGTGCTCGACGGCGTGCGACGCCCGTCCGCCGGGCAGTTCCTCGTGCTGCCGCTCGCCGGCCTGCGCGTGCGCGGGGAGACGGACCGGTAGCCGGTTGTCGGCTCACAGGCATTGCGTCAGGTCATGCACGGGCGCATGCTTGCAGGATGGAGACGCGATTCTTGACCGCTGCGGTGGTGCTGGGGCTGGTACTGGCGACGTCGTCGTGCGCCAGTTCGGGTGGTGGTGGCGCGCGTGCACCCCAGGCTTCGGCCGGCGAGAGCTCGGGTTCGACCGACCCCACCCGCGCATCGCTTGAAGGCGAGTGGCGGCTGGTGTCGCTGCAGATGGCTGACGGCGCCACGCGCCGGGTCACCGGATTCCTGCGCTACGACCGGTTCGCCAACCTGACGCTGCGCGCGGAACTTGCCGGCGATGACTCGGCGGCCAGGGGCGCGCACACCGTGGTGGCGGCCTTCACCGCCAAGGCCTCGCCTGGGGCTGGCGAACTCGAGTATGTGGGCCTGCACGATGACGTGACCCCCGATCGGCTCACGGCCGACGCCGTGAGCATGGCGGAGTGGCGCTACTTCGAGCTGGTCGGCGACGCGCTCCGGTTGTTCGTGCGCGACGCGGGCGGCCGGCCGGCCGCCACGCTCGTGTTCCAGCGGGGGCAGTGACGGCGCGAGGTGTGACGGCGATGAAATACACCGTGCTCGACAGTCCAGTGGGGCCGCTGATGCTGGCCGGCGACGAGTCCGTGGTGCGTGAGCTCTGGTTCCTGCAGGGACGCCAGCGCGCGGCGCCGAACCCGGCCTGGACCGAGTCGGCGCGGGCCTTTGCCGAGCCCGTCCGCCAGCTGAAGGCCTACTTCGCCGGCCGGTTGACGGTCTTCACGGTCGCGGTCGATCCCGGCGGCACGCCCTTCCAGAGTTCGGTGTGGCAGGCCCTTTGCGAGATCCCCTACGGCGAGAC
>JANNEJ010000011.1:0-1942 GCA_031378585.1 Acidobacteriota bacterium
GATGCGGGCCTCGAGGTGCGCGTGCCGGTCCTGGCCGGCCCGCGGGTCGTGGCCGTGTCGTTCGTGCGCGAGTTGTGGGAGCCGGAAGGCCTGCCCCAACCACAGCAACGCGGCCGGGTGCTGACCAACGATCAGATCTACCTGGGCTACGCGGCCGTCGGAGCGGTGCAGATCGGCGGACCGTACCGCGCCGCAGCGGCGGGCGCAGCCACTGCGACGGCCACGCCGAGCCGACGCTCGCGTATCCCATGTAGAGCTGATCGTTGGTCAGGACCCTGCCTCGCTGCAACGGCTGGGGAAGGCCCTCGGGCTCCCACAACTCCCGCACGAACGACACGCCGACGACGCGCGGACCTGCCGACACCGGTACGCGCACCTCGAGGCCCGCATCGCCGGTCAGTTGCATGTAGGTTTCCCATTCGGGAGCGCCGGCGAAACCCGGCTCACCGTCGCCGGCGTAGCTGGCCGCGGCCGGAGTGCCGGGCGCGGTGCCGCCCACCGTGAACCGCTTCAGCAACTTTCCGTCGAGGCGCACATCGAGCTGCTGGGGCCAGCCCATGCCCATCAGGTAGTCCTGATATTGCCGGCGCAGCCGCACCTTGATCAGATACTCGCCGTCGACCGGGAACTCGTAGTGAATCGCGATGCCGCCGCGCGAGCCGAAGGGCTGATCGTCGTCCTGACGGTCCTCCTGAACGACGTGCAGTGGAATCTCGAAGGTGTCGAGGGTCGGGCGCGTGCGCGGCAGGCCCGTGGCCAAGCGCGTGACTTGACGCGCCGCGGAAAGGTACCGCTCGAGGTGCGCCGTCGAGATCGTGAGTACCTCGGCGAAATTGTCGAAGCTGCCGTCGGCGGTCTCGTCGCCCGGCAGGAGCGACTTCACGTCGAAGGCCGCCGGGTCGAGGGCCAACAGGTCACGTACGGCGTTGCTGTATTCGGTGCGATTGAGCCGGTGCACCGCGTTGACCCGGCCTGGCGTGGGGCGCGCGGCCCATGCGCGGTCGATGTCGGCTTCGAGCCAGTCGGCCACCGAGCGAGCGGTCGCGGCGTCGGGCCGGGGCCGGCCGGCCGGCGGCATCGAGCCGGCGCGCAGCCGGGTCATCACGCGTTCCCAGATCTCGGGATTCAGGTGCGGCGCCGTCGCGTCCACGACGTCGAGCGCGAGCCCGGCGGTCTTGAGCCGCTGGTTGTGGCACGTGACGCAGTAGGTGTCGAGCGTCGCTCGTGACACGGAGGCGACAGGCGGCGTGGGCTGAGCCGCGCCCTGAGACGCCGTTTCGACACGGGCCAGGGTTGCGGCAATCCCGGCGCACACGACGAGCGTGACGAGCGCGGCGCGTGGGTGGCGCAAGGGCATGGCCATTGTCAGGGTCGACCGAGGGCCAGTATACGGCTCAGGGGCCGGTCACGGGCCGAAGTTTCACGACACGTCTGGTGCGGGTCTCGGCCACATAAATCGACCCGTCTCGCCCCACGGCAAGGTCGTGCACGGCGTTGAACACCGGGTCGTTGGGCTTGCCGAAGCCTACCGCCGCGACGATTTTCCACTGGCGGTCGAGCTTCAGCACGCCGGTGTGCCCGGTATCGTAATCCGCACGCCGGATCCCGACATACAGGGCACCGTCGGCACCAGCCGCCACGCTGAACACGCGGCCAGTCGTTGGAGCATCCGCAACGCCCCTCCATTGCCGCCTGAACGTACCCGTGCTGTCGAAGAGTTGCAGTCGCGAGTTCTCCCGGTCGGCGACGACGACGTCCGCGCTGCCGGGCACGAGACTGAGGCCGTGCGGGTTGCTGAACTGACCCTCACCGGCGCCCTTCGTCCCCCATTCCCGCAGCCACGTTCCATTCCGGTCGAAGAGCGCCACGCGGCTGTTCACGTAGCCGTCCGACACGTAGAACGAACCGTCTGGGCGAATGGCCACGTCGGTGGGCTGGTTGA
>JANNEJ010000264.1:0-1884 GCA_031378585.1 Acidobacteriota bacterium
CAGCGCCTTGGCGCGCGGTCCTGGCACCGGCGTCGTCAGCCGCACGTACTGCTGGGCGAGTGTCCGCGAGGCGCCGGGTACCTCGTTCGCCGCGTCGAGCACGATGAGCGCGCTGTAGTTGTCCGACACCGGATCCTGCAGGTAGTCCTTGAGCAGTGCCCGCGGCTCGAAGCCGATACCCAGCTGCATCGACAGCGTGTCGTCCTTGATGCGACCAGAGACGACGCCGGCGTAGTAGTCCTCGGCGGTCATCGTGTCCTTGACCGCCCCGTAGCCGCGCAGCATGCCGCCGGTGACCTGGCCCTTGAGGCCGCGGCGCCATACCAATTCCTGACGCGCGGCGTAGAGCGCCGTGGCAAGGCCCCGCCCGCGATACGCCGGGTCGACGCCGATGTCGGCACCGTAGAGCCAGTCGCCGTCGGGCTCGTGCGACGTGAGCCAGCCGCCCTGGATGACGTCGCCAAAGGTGTGCGTGACGTGCTCGAAGTTGAAGCGCATCCGGATGGTCGCCGTCGCGCCCACTACGCGGTCGCCGTCAAGCGCCACGAACTGGCCCTCGTCGAAGAGTTCCAGATGCTTACGGTAGTGCCGCGCCTTGAAGCGTTCCTCGTCGGCGAGGGTGGGGAAGCACACGAGCTGCAGGGCTTCGAGCTCGTCGGCATGCTCGGGCCGCGCGTGCATCACGGTGAGGCCGTTGTCGAGGCGTCGGTAGTACCACGTCATGGCTGCAGATCTTAGCAGCTCCGGATCGGTCGCTGAACAGCGCTGGCTGCTAGCCCCTGGCCAGACTCGGCCGGCGTCCGCCCAGCACCTCGACCACGCGGTCGATGTCGTCGTGCGTGTTGAAGACCGACACCGACAAGCGCAGCCGGCTTTCGTTGGCGACGACGGTGCCGGTGACCTTGCCGGCCTGCAGCGCCTTGTTCGTTGCGACGGCGTCCTTCAGTGCGAACGCCAGGATGGGCGTGGCATTGCCGCGCGGGGTGAGCGGTTGGTAGCCGAGCCGCGGCAACTCGTCCTGGAGCCGTTCGGTCAGTTGCGTGGCGTGCGTGCGGATCTTGTCGATGCCCAGCCGCTGCACGTAATCGATGCCTTCCGACACCGCCGCGGCCAGCAGCACCGCGATGCCGCCGGTTTCGTAGCGCGCGGCGCCAGGTAACGGCTCCCACGACAACTCGGCCCGATTGAAGTTCGACACCTGACGATGGCCGTAGCGCGTCGTCGGCAGCACGGTGCCCTGCAGGTCTTCCTTCACGTACAGAAATCCGAAGCCGCGCTCGCCCATGATCCACTTATAGGTGCCAGTCGACGCGAAGTCGATGCCGAGCGCCTTCACGTTCACGGGCACGCAGCCTACGGCCTGGATGATGTCGGCAAACACGTACGCGCCCTTGGCGTGCGCCAGGTCGCTCACGGCCTTGCAGTCGTGCATGAAGCCGTTGACGTTCGACACGAGCGCCAGCGACACGAGCCGGGTGTTCTTGTCGATGGCATTGTCCATGTCGGCTGGGTCGATGGCCCAGTTGCGGTGCTTCACGATGCGCAGCTCGACGCCCTGCTTCTCGAGCTCCTTGTACATGTAGAGCGAGGTGGTGAAGTGCAGCTCGTCGATGACGATGTTGCCCTTCTTCTTGGCCAGGTCCAGGCCCATGACGACGATGTTCTCGCCGTCGGACGTGCTGGCGGTGAACGCGATCTCGTTGGCCGTGGCGCCAATCATCTGCCCGAACCGCGTCTTCAGGTCGGCCTGACGTGCGGCGCTGAAGTCCGCGCGTCCGGGGGCGGCGCCGTGCCGGCGGAACGCGAAGCCCACCACGATGGCTTTTGCGGCAAACCGCCCCCGCGGATGTAGCGCCCCCCCGGTCATGTATGTATCTAGCGAGG
>JANNEJ010000058.1:0-3825 GCA_031378585.1 Acidobacteriota bacterium
CATGCGGCGGTCATGCAGTACCGGCGCGGGCTCAAGCGGCAGTCCTCGGTCGCGGCGCGCTGACGAGGGGCGGGCTACTCGCGCAGGAAATTCGGATTGTTGCCGCGCGACTCGATCACCGTGATCGCGTGGCGCGTGCGATACCAGACGTAACAGGCCCCAGCCAGTAATCCGGCCACGAGTGCCGCTACCATAATCAGGCCGGTGAGGTCGAAGGCCGCGACGGCCACTTCGATCATGCCGACCTCAGGCGCCGGTTGCTGGATCCCGGTGCGGACCACCGGTGTAACGGTAATGGCGTCGATGGGCGCGGACTGCACGTTCCTCCGATTCTACCAGCCCGTTGTCGCCTAGTGCAGATCTCCGGCCGCCAGCTCCACCAGCGTACGCACCATCACGCCCGATGCGCCCTTGGTCGCCCAGGGCTTGACCTCGTCGATCCACGCCGTGCCCGCGATGTCGAGGTGCGCCCAGGGCGTCGAGCCGACGAACTCGCGCAGGAACATGGCCGCGGTGATCGCGCCCCCGGCGCGCCCGCCGCTGTTGATCATGTCGGCGATCTCGCTCTTCATCATGTCGCGGTACTCCTGCCCGAGCGGCAGTTCCCAGACAGCTTCGCCAGCGCGCGCCGCCGCGTTCCGCACCTGCGCCACAAACGCCGGCGGGGTGCCGAACAGGCCGGTCGTGACTTTGCCGAGCGCGACCACACAGGCGCCGGTAAGCGTGGCGACATCGACCAGGTGGGTGGCGCCACGCTGCTGGGCGTACCACAGCCCGTCGCCGAGCACGAGGCGGCCTTCCGCGTCGGTGTTGTTGATTTCGACCGTGATGCCCGACGCGCCACGAATCACATCGCCGGGCTTCAGCGCTCGTCCACCCGGCATGTTCTCGCAGGCTGGGACGACGGCGATGACCTTACGCGGCACACCCAACCGGGCGATGGCCCGGACGGCCGCCACGACGGCCGCGCCGCCGGCCATGTCGTCCTTCATGCGGTCCATGTTGTCGGCCGGCTTGATCGAGATGCCCCCCGTGTCGAAAGTGATGCCCTTGCCGACGAGCCCGAGCACGGGGCCGTCCGCGCCGCCAGGCGGCGTGTAGGTCAGGCACAGGAGCCGTGCCGGCTCGGCCGAACCGCGGGCCACGCCGAGCAGCAGCCCCATGCCGAGCGCTTCGATCTTGTCAGGGCCGAGGATCTCGGCCTGCACGCCCGGCTCCTCGGCCAGGGCGGCCGCGCGCTCGACCAGCGCCCGCGGCGTCAGCACGTTGCCGGGTTCGTTGGTCAGCAGCCGCGCGGCGTTGATCGCCTCGCCGATAACGAGACCCCGTTCAAGCTGCGCGCGTTGGCCTGGATCGACGAGCAGCGACGCTTGCACGATCGGAGGCAGCGGCTCGGCGGTCTTCATGTGGCCGTGATTGAAATTGGCGACCACGACCGCCTCCGCGGCCGCTGCCGTGATGGCCTCCCCGTCACCGCCGAGTCCTGCCAGATCGATCACGATGGTGCGGCAGCGCCGTTCACGCGCCCAGTGGGCGGCGCTGGCCACGGCTCGGCGTGCCCCATCGGCGGTCAGCGGGCCTGGACCGGCGCCCACCACCGCGATGCGCGACGTGCCCCATCCGGCATCGCCCGCCTGGGTCGCGAAGACGTGGCCCAGGTCTGCCACCGGTTCTTTCCGGGCAATCGCGGCGTCGAGTTCCTGTAGTGCCGGCCCGCTGAGGCGCCGTCGCACGGCGTCGTGGCCGTCGCCGGGATAGATCGTCACGAAGAGATCGGCCTGCTGTTCATGGGGGGCCGACGTGACGGCACGCAGGGAGGGCAATTCGAACGGACTATGCATCGGTCGGACCTCTCGGGCGTGTCCAGAACGAGCGTCCGGACAATCCGTAAGTCTACACCGCGGCGATGCGTGCCGGCCGCGCGCGGCCCAGACCCGTCATCCAAGCGCCGGCATGTACCAGAAGGCCACCGAGACGATGGCAGAAATCACGAGAAAGGCGACGGCCGCGTAGCCAAGAATGTCCCGGAATCCCAACCGCGCCGCCGCCAGCAGCGGCAGGGCCCAGAAGGGCTGGATCAGATTCGACGCCATATCGCCCCAGGCATACGCCAACACCACCCGATCGGTGCCGACCCCCAGGCGGGTGGCGGCATCAATCAGGAACGGGGCTTCAAGTGCCCACTTCGAGCCACCCGACGGCACGAAGTAATTGAGCAGGCTCGAATACCAATACAGCAGCAACGGCAGCGAGTCGGCGGTCGCCGAACTGGCGACGGCTTCGCCGAGCACCCGGGCCAGACCTGTGCCCTCGATCACGCCGTACATGCCGGCGTAGAGCGGAAACTGCAGCACAACGCCCGCCAACAGCCGCGCCCCCTGCTCGCCTGCCGCCATCAACGACGCCACGCTGCGGTGCAGAAGCACAGCGATCATGAGGAACGTGAAGTTCAGCACGTCCAGCGTCAACTGCGCGCCCGTCGCTGCCACATACCATGCGAGCCAGACCGCGCCGGTGCCGCCGAGCGCCAGCGGCAGCCACGGGCCGTGGTCGCACCATGACGCGAAGCTGGGACGGGGCGGGACCGGGGGCGGAGTGAACCGCTCGAGGCCGTCGAGCGCTGTAGCCGATACGACGACCGCCTGGTCAGCCGCGGGATGCATCCAGTATGTGAGGGCGATCATCGCCACCGCCACCACCGCGCACAGGATCAGGTTGAACGGAGTGAACGTCGTGCTCGAGAGCGGCACGAGTCCGGTTGTGCTCTCCAGGAAATGGCCCGGCGCGGCCATGAGCAGCGGCACCGAGCCACTGAGGCCCGCATGCCACGTCGTGCCCATCCCCAGATACGCCGACGCCACGAGCAGCCGGAAGTCCACCCTCGGCTGGGCCCGAGCCACATGGCGCACGAACATGGCGGTCCCGACCAGACTGAGGCCCCAGTGCACCCACGCAAGCGACATCGATACGCCCGCCATCAGCGCGACGGCACGTGGCGGCGATCCGCAGTGCTGGGCCAGCGCCGCGAAGAGACGGTCGGTCACCGGCGCGGCGGCCACGAGGTAGCCGGTCAGCACAACCAGCGCCATCTGCATCGCAAATGGACTGAGGGTCCAGAAGCCGCGGCCCCAGGCGACGACGATAGTGGACGGAGTCGCACCGGCCAGTGCGGCAGCCGCCCCGAAGGTGAAGAGCGTCAGCAGGATCGCGATAGCGAAGGCGCTGGGGACGAACCGTTCGGCGGCTGCGGCCAGCGCGTTCGCGAATCGGGCGAGCACGCGGCCATTGTAGCCGCAGGCAGGACGGGCCGAGGGTCAGAGTGCGGAAGGGGCGTCGATTGTCTGCGACGGCAACGGCGGCGGCACGACGGCCCACTTCCCTGCTCCGGTCATCACGGCGGCGCCGAGCCCCACCGTCCACGCCACGTACTCGACAGCCGTGCCCAGGCCGAGGAGCACGAGCGTCGGGACGCGCGCTGACTCAGGCGCCATGCCGACCAGGCGCGAGAGCACTGTCGCCATCACGATGACGCCGAGTCCGAGCACGGCCGTCCACACTGCGCCGTCTACCGCCCATCCAGCGCGGCGCCCGATCGCCTGTCCGACCTGCTGCGCCAGGCTCGTAAACCCGAGCAGCATCGTCAGGGCCAGGGCGACAACGGCCAGCGGAATCACCACCGCCACAAACGGCAGCCCGACGATCGTGATAGCCATGGCGACGGCGACGGCGATGAGCACGGGGATGAAGAGCACCTGCGTGCCAAGGCCGATCAAGCCGGCGCGCCACGGCGTGGCAGTAGCCGCGGCGCCGATGCGGGGTACGCGC
>JANNEJ010000062.1:0-4347 GCA_031378585.1 Acidobacteriota bacterium
GACCTTGTCGTGGTTGCCGCGAATGACAGCGTGCGGCGCGAGACCGCGGATTCTGTCGACCACTTCGTTCGGGCTGGCGCCGTAGCCAACCAGATCGCCAAGGACCAGCAGCCGCTCGTGCGGAATGGCCCGCGCGGCCTCGAGGACGGCCTCGAGCGCTTCAAGATTGGCGTGAATGTCGCTCAAGACCAGATATCGCATCAGTGCCCCAGCCAGTCGGCCATGTGATCGACGATTGCGTCGACGCTTGCCCGCGAGACGTCGAATCGTGCATGCGCCTGCGCGTAGGCCACGATCCGTTGATTATAGAGCCGCTCCATCTCCGCGCGGTCGGTAGCGAGCGGTCTGCGCCCGTCCACGGGCATGCGCGCGACCAGTGTGGCAAACGGGGCGTCGAGCCACGCCACCGCGCCGTCGCGGCTCATCAGTGCCAGGTTCGACGGGTCCACGGCCGTGCCGCCGCCAGTGGCGACCACGACCCCTCGTTCCGGCAGCAGATCCACCAGGGTCTGCCGCTCGAGCGTCCGGAAGAACGCCTCGCCCGACTGGCGGAAGATCGTGGGAATGTCGCGCTGCTCGGCGCGCTCGATGCGTTCGTCCACGTCCTCGAACCGCCAGTCGAGGTGCTTGGCGAGAGCGCGTCCCACGGTGGTCTTGCCGGCGCCCATGAATCCCACGAGGTAGACCTTGTCGGCGTTCACGCCCGAAGCCTGTCCAGGGTCTCGAAAAACCCCGGGAAGGACACCGACGCCACCTCGGCGCCGGTGATGTGCGTGGGCCCCGTGGCGCCGAGCGCCGCCACGGCGAAGCTCATCGCGAGACGATGATCGTGCCGGGCATCGACGCTGCCCCCGGTGAGGCGCCGCGTGCCGCGCACGGTGAATCCGTCGGGATACTCGTCGGCGTCGGCGCCCATCGCCCGCAGGCCGTCGACGAGCGCCGTAATACGGTCGCTCTCCTTCACCCGCAGTTCACCTGCGCCGTGTACCTCGATGGACCCGCCGAAGGTGGCCAGCGCGGCCAGCGCCGGCAGCTCGTCGATGAGGAGCGGCACTTCGTCCGGGGCGATGACGAGCGCGAGCCGACGGCCCGTGGTCACATGCACGCGGCCCACGGGCTCGCCGTGCCACGTGGCAGTCTCGGTCGTCGTGACCGACGCGCCGGCGCGGCGCAGGACGTCGAAGAGGGCCGTGCGCGTGGGGTTCAGGCCGACGTCATCGATGTCGATGGCCGAGCCGTCGAGGCCGGCCGCCGCCACCGCGAGAAACGCTGTGGCTGAGGGGTCGCCTGGCACGCGAAGCTCCAGGCCGCCGGTCAGCGTGGCTCCGCCGGTGACGCCCAACCGGTCGGGCGCGCTGCGGTCCAGGTGCACGCCGAAGGCCGCCAGGGCCCGTTCGGTATGGTCGCGCGTGGCCGCGGGCTCGACCACGACCGTGATGCCGCGGGCGCGCAGGCCCGCCAGCAGCACCGCGCTCTTGATCTGTGCGCTCGGCACCTCGGGCGTGTGCGTGATGGCGCCGAGCGGCCCGCCCGTGATGCGCAGCGGCGGGCGACCACCCTCAGACGAGGCGATCTGTGCGCCCATGGCGATGAGCGGCGCCATCACTCGGCGCATCGGCCGTCCCGTCAGCGAGGCGTCGCCGACCAGCGTGGTCGCAAAGGGCTGCGAGGCGAGCATCCCCGCGAGCAGGCGCATCGTCGTACCGGAGTTGCCGCAGTCGACCTCGTGGCGCGCCGGCACAAATCCCTGGGGCCGTCCGGTGATCCGCACGCTGAGGCCGTCGCGGCGCTGCGTGCGTTGCACGGCAGTGCCCAGGGCTTCCAGGCAGTCGAGCGTCGACAGGCAATCTGCCCCAGTGGAGTAGTGATCGATCGTCGTAACGCCGTCAGCCATCGCGCCGAGCAGCGCGTAGCGGTGAGACATCGACTTGTCGGGCGGCACGCGCAGGGCGCCGCGCAGCGCCCGCGCGGGCTGCACCAGGGTCGCGCGGGGGGTGATCATAGGGCACCACTATAGCGACCGCATCTTGATGCGGCAATGCTTGACCGCCCCGCGTATACTACCTGGCATACACAGGGCGCTCGGGGCCCGACGCGGAGACGTATGACACTCACCAGCCATACCGTCCGGTTGGACATCAGCAGCGCTTTTGACATGCTCGACTTCGTGGAAGTCGTGAGCGGTCACATGTCGCGCATGGTGGGATTCGACGAGGACTTGCTGCACTGGATCAGCATCGCGGTGCGCGAATCGGTCGCCAACGCCATGAAACATGGCAACCAGGGCGATGAGTCGAAGCGCGTCAAAGTCGAGTTCACGTGCTCGCCGGCTGAACACCCCACCGAACTTTCCATTGTCGTGCAGGATCAGGGCGCCGGCTTCGATCCCGAGGAAGTCGCCGATCCGTTGGCGCCAGAAAATCTCTTGAAATCGAGCGGACGGGGCCTGTTCCTGATCCGCAGCTTCATGGACGAAGTCGTGCACCGGCGCATCCCGGAAGGCGGCATGGAGATCCGTTTGGTGAAGCGTCTGGCCGCTCCAGGCGGCGCCCCGACGTGACGGCCCCCGACCCGCGCTTTCTGGCCACCGCGATTGAAGTCGTCACCCACGCCGGCGCCATTCAGCGCGCCAGGTTCGGGTCGGTGTTGCGGGTCGACAAGAAGGGCACCATCGATCTCGTCACCGAGGTCGACCTCGAGGTGGAGCGGTCGTGCCGCGCACTCATCGCCGCGCGCTTTCCCGATCACGACATCCTGGCCGAAGAGCTCGGCGGCGGCGACGGCGGTCGATCCCACCGGTGGGTGTTCGACCCGCTCGATGGCACGACCAACTTCGCCCACGGCGTGCCGATTTTCTGCTCCTCGCTGGCGCTCGAGATTGACGGCGAGGCGGTGGTGGGCGCCGTGTTCGATCCGAACCGCCAGGAGCTGTTCACGGCCGAACGGGGCGTGGGTGCGTGGCTCAACGGCGCGCCTCTCCGGACGTCGACGACGGCCGCCCTCATCGACGCGCTGCTCGTGACCGGCTTCCCCTACGACGTGCACAGCACCCTCGATGAGGTGATCGGGCTCTTTTCGGCCTACGTATCCGAAGCCCGCGCCGTGCGCCGCCTGGGCTCGGCGGCCATCGACTTGTGCTGGGTGGCGGCGGGCCGCATGGACGGCTTCTGGGAAGAACGCCTGCAGCCGTGGGACACGCGCGCCGGTGCGCTGCTCGTTCAGGAGGCCGGCGGCCGTGTGACCGGACTCGACGGAGGAACATGGGCGCCGGCCGCGGGACACCTGCTGGCGTCAAACGGTCCGCTGCACGACCAGATGCTGCTGGTCGCGCAGGGGTTTCGGGATCGTCGCCGAAACGGGACGGCCTGACCTCGCCTCGGCTCGATCTGCCCGCGCGGGCCAGCCGATTCTGGCCTGAATGTCCACGCCTGCGATATGGCATCCCGCGTGCTTAGGTAGCCCGTACGCGCCATGCGCGCCGCGGGATTGCACCCGCGAGAACTCAAGGGAGAAGGCGATGCGAGTTGTACGCCACGCGCTGTTCGTGTTCGGGTGTCTCGTGATGGCCGCGCCGTCGCCGGCAACGGCGCAGCAAGCGATTTCGGTGTCACTGGGCGGCTTCGTGGTTGCTGGCGAAGACGCGCGTGTCGAGGGCGATGTCCTCGTCGCGAATCGTGACATCCTGAGCTTCGACGTCGATGACTTCGACAGTGGTTCGATTGGTCTCGAATGGCTGCTGTCGCTCGGGGAGTTCTTCGAGGCCGGTCTCGGCGCCGCCTTCACCAGCCGCGAGGTGCCGACCGTTTACGAGGGCTTCGTCAATCGCGACGGCACCGAGATCGAACAGGATCTGAAGCTGCGCATCGCGCCGTTCACGGCGACAGTGCGGGTGCTGCCGTTTGGCCGTTCGCGTGCCGTACAGCCGTACATCGGCGGCGGCATCGGGTTCTTCAGCTATCGCTACAGCGAAGTGGGGGATTTCGTCGACTTCACCGACCGGAGCGTGTTCCGCGACCAGTTCGTGGCGACCGGCACCGAGCCCGGGCCGGTGGCCCTGGCCGGCATCCGATTCCCCATCGGCGACCGGTGGTCCCTTGGCGGAGAAGCGCGCTATCAGAAAGCCTCGGCCGACCTCTCGGACGACTTCCTGGGCACCAAGATCGACCTCGGGGGATGGCACTACCTGGCCACGGTGCACGTCAAGTTCTAGCAGATGGGATGAGAAGGCTGGTCTCCTGAACGGGATGCATTTACGCTCCCAATGAACAGACGCACTCGAGGTGCCTTCAAGGAGACCAGCCATGACGAAGAATATCAGCACGACCGTGGTGAATACAGGGGCCTGTG
>JANNEJ010000116.1:0-1738 GCA_031378585.1 Acidobacteriota bacterium
GCCGCTGGCACGACGACTTCCTCGACGTGTTCGACGACATCAACATCGGTGTCGGCACGGCCCTCGGCGACCAGGGACTCATCGTACCGGTCGTGCACCGCGTACAGACCCTGTCGCTCCTCGACGTCGCGGCGCGTCTGCAATACACGACCGCGGCGGCACGCGCCGGCACGTTGAGCCCGGCCGATGTGCAGGGCGGCACTTTTACCATCTCCAATCATGGCGTGTCCGGATCGCTGACCGCCTCGCCCATCGTGATCAACCAGCCCCAAGCGGCCATTCTCGGCGTGGGCGCGGTGCAGACACGCGTGGTCGTGCACCAGGTTCACGGCACCGATGCCATGCTCATCAGGCCGATGAGCTATGTGACGCTGTCCATCGACCACCGCGCCATCGACGGCGCGCAGACCAATGCCTGGCTGACGCGCTTCGTGCAGGCCATCGAGCACTGGCCGCTGGCATGACGCCGCGCCCGACGCAGACGCCCTTCGAGCGCGTGCTGGATCACGTGCGTACTGAGCCGTCGCGCACCTGGTCCATCATCATCTCGCTCTACGGCGACGCCATCGTGCCGCGTGGCGGATCGGTGTGGCTCGGAACGGTGCTGAAGTTCTGCACGCACCTGGGTCTTGCCGACGGCGTCGTCCGCACGGCGATGTCCCGGCTGGCAGCGGACGGCTGGCTCGAACGGCGCCGCGTAGCGAGGAACAGCTTCTACGCGCTCGCCGAACGGGGCCGCGCCACGTTTCGCGCTGCATCCACTCACATCTACAGCCAGCCACCGGCCGCGTGGCATGGCGCGTTCGATCTGGTGATCGCCGACGCGCCAGGGAACCGCGACGGCCTGCGGTCTGCGATGGCGGCAGGCGGATTTGGTCTGCTCGCGCCCGACATGTGGCTAGCGCCCGCCGGACAGGCCGTGCCGCCGACGCTTGGCCGCCACCTGACGCTGACGCTGACCGGCGACAACGCCTCCCAGCGGGCGCTGGCGGCCCGGGCCTGGCCCATCGAGGAGATGGCCGAAGCGTATTCGCGATTTCTGGCCGCGTTCAAGCCGCTGCACGCGGTGGCGACGTCCCGCCGCACCCTGGGCGATCTCGACGCCCTGGCGGCGCGGGTCCTGCTCGTTCACGAGTATCGCCGCATCGTCCTTCGCGATCCCATTCTGCCTGTGGCCGTCCTGCCCGCCCGGTGGCCGGGGACGGCGGCGCGGCGGCTGTGCGCCGAGGTCTATACCCGGGTGCTGCCTGCGTCAGAGCGGTGGCTCGACGCCCACGCCGTGAACGAGCTCGGCACTTCCCTGCCGCGAGCCGCTGGACTGCGCGCCCGCTTCAGGGTGTGAGCCGCGCGTCTTGGACGCCGAGGGCCGCCATCGTGTTACAGACCGTGATTGCGCATCTGATTGTTGTTACATATGATTGACGTATCCCGGGAGAGCTCAGATGTATTCGCAGTCGCTCAACCAGCAGGTCGCAGACGCCGCCACGCCAGAGGACGACGCGCTCGCCACCCGCTTCCAGGCGCGCATCGACGACGAACAGCGCATCGAGCCCAACGACTGGATGCCGGCCGCCTACCGCAAGACGCTGGTTCGTCAGATCTCGCAGCACGCGCACTCGGAGATCGTCGGCATGTTGCCGGAAGGCAACTGGATCACCCGCGCGCCCTCGCTGCGCCGTAAAGCGGCGCTCATCGCCAAGGTGCAGGATGAGTGCGGCCACGGCATGTACCTCTATGC
>JANNEJ010000120.1:0-2792 GCA_031378585.1 Acidobacteriota bacterium
GACCGACCGGCGCGACGGCGACGCGCTCGCGCGATTGCATCGCGCAGGCGAACTGACCGCCATCTACATTCCCACCAGCGACGACGAGGCCGTGCGGGATCTCGTCCGCGCGCGGGAAGATGCCGTCGGCCTCAGTACGCAAGCCAAGCATCGCCTGAAGGCGTTCCTGCTGCGGCAGGGCCGCCGCTATCCAGGGCGCGCTGGATGGACCCAGGTCTATTGTTGGCGGTCACTGAGAAGCGCGTAAATCTGGAGCGACGCCGCTGAGCGGTCGCACCCGCGCGGGGGCGCACCTACGACGCCCGTCGCGTCTTCTGCGCCTGTTCGGCCTCGCGGAGCCGATAGCTGTCGCCGGTGACCTTGACGATGGCGGCGTGGTGCGTGAGCCGGTCGATGAGCCCGACGGCGCACGACGCATTGGGAAAGATGGTGTGCCAGTCCCGAAACGCGAGATTGGTCGTGAGCACGATCGACTTCTGCTCGTAGCGGCGCGTCACGATCTGAAAGAGCAGGTCGGCGGCGTGCGCATCGTAGGCGAGGTAGCCAATTTCGTCGATGCAGAGCAAGTGCGGACGCAAGTAGTGCTTGAGCCGCCGGTCGAGGGCGCGGGCCGTCTCCTGGCTGTTGAGATCGAGCAGGAGGTCGGCGGCCGTGGTGAAGAGCGCGGAGTGGCCGTGCAGGATCGCGTGGTGCACGGTGTTCTTCGCGATCATCGTCTTGCCCAGGCCTTGGGCGCCGACCAGCACGAGATTCTCGGCGCGGCTGAGGAAGTCGAGGGTCAGCACCTGCTCGACGAGCGGACGGTCGAGCGCTTTGGGCCAGCTCCACTCGAAGTCGGCCATGGGCTTGAAGCGGCCGAGGCGGGCGCGTTTGAACCGGCGCTCGAGGCTCCGGTGGGCGCGGTCCTCGAGCTCGGTCGTGGCGAGCGCCTCCAAGAGCGCGACCGGCGTCCACCGGGCCTTCGCGGCCCGGGCGAGCAGGTCATTCAGATCGTCGGCGCTGCGGGTGAGGCCGAGGCGGCGGAGCTGACTACTCAGGGTCGCGGGGACGGTCGGGGCTGAGGGCATCGTAGGTCTCCAAGGCATGCGGGTGGACGGTGAGGTCCTGGACGCCGGGATGGGACGGCAGGACGAGCGGCACGGCGGGCCGGAGGCCGCGGCGACGGCGCTGCTGATCGAGCAGGTGCGCGATGGTGCCGGCGCTGGGGGCCTCGTGCATGAGGGCCTCGTCGACGGCGGCCGCCAAGGCGGGCGCGCCGTGGTCGTCGAGGAGGGCGAGCAGGCGGCGGAGCTGGGCGACGCCGGCATCACCGTGCGTGGCCCACCCCGTGAAGAGGCGATCGAGGGCCGGCACCGCCTGGCGCAAGCGCGCGCGGGTGGTGAGGGGCCGCGCCGCGTGTTTGGCCGCGACGAGCGCGGCGACATGTGCGGCCACCTCGACGACCACGCCGGTGTCGTAGCTGCGCTCGTGCCGCGCGATCTCGGTGAGACCATCGACGACGCGGACGGTCGTCGCATCGGCGAGCAGGGTGACGGGCCGCCGCACGTGCGTGTGGGGCACCGAGTAGTGATTGCGGTCGAAGACGATGTACGGCTGCTTGCCCGTGCGCACGGGGCGGACGAGGGTGGTCTCAAACGGATGGGCCGGCAGCGGCAGCAGCACCCGCTGCTCCTCGGCCAGGACCTGCGCGACGGTCTGGTCGCGGTAATCGGGATGGCGCCGCTGATGCGCCACGGTGTCGCGCCACTGGGCAAACTGCGCGTGCAGGTCGTCGAGATCGCGGAAGGGGCGCGCGGCGAAGAAGGCGTGGCGCAGATACTGGATCTGCCGCTCGACTTTGCCCTTCTCATTGGGCCGCGCGGGGGCACACGGTCGCGGCGCGAAGTGATAGTGGCCGGCCAGCTCCAGCAGGCGCGGATGAAAGTGGATCGCACTGCCTTGGCGATCGAGCACCGCCGCTTTCAGATTGTCGTACTGGATCGTGCGCGCGCAGCCGCCCAGCGCGGCGACGGCCTCGACATGCCCGCGCAGGAAGCTCTCCAGCGTCTGGTCGAGGGTGAAGACGGCGTGGATCGCGCGCGAGTAGCCGAGCACCAGCACAAAGGCCGACAGCGCACGGACACCCCGGCCCACGCGGATCGTCCCGAAGCCGCCCCAGTCCACTTGCGCGATCTCGCCCGGCACGGTCGTCAGGCGGAGATACGCCTCGCTCGCCGGCGCGGGCCGCAGCGTGCGCACCGCGCGACGGACCTGCACCGCCGAGCCCGGATAGCCACGCTGGCGCAGCATCTCGTGCAGGCGCGTGGCGAGCAGCCGCGGATACTGCGTCAGCGTGTGGCGCACGAACGGCAGATACGGGTCGAGCGCGGTGGCCCGACACCGTCCGGCCTGCGTGAGCACGCTGGCGCGATTGAGCGCCGCGGCGACCGTCTCATGGTGGACGCCGAGCTGGGTGGCGATCGTGCCGACGCGCCAGTGCTCGGCGTAGTAGAGGCGGCGAATCTCGGCGTGCTGGGCGGGCGTGATCATCACGGGGCTCCGGTGACACGCGACGGATCTGCCAGGGCGGTGGAAGGAGCCACCTGCTTTGGCGACCACAGACCATGCATCGCGACGCCCCCATCAGGGGGCCGGTCGGCACCGGATCCGTCGACGTGTCAGCCGGCAGTGTGGCGGCGGGCGGCGCCGGCTGGGAAGAGTGATCCCTCACGCGGGCCCGATACGCGCGCTGGTGATCGCGATGGTCGAGCCGACCTTCGGGACTCGCGCGATGCCGTCGGCGGGCCGCGCAC
>JANNEJ010000123.1:0-2962 GCA_031378585.1 Acidobacteriota bacterium
GAATCGGAATCGGTTTCTTGCCAATACGTGACATGTTCAGTGTCCCAATCGGGTCCCGGGCCCCGGGTCGCGGGTCTCGGGCCTTCTAGCGAACCAGATCGACGCGACGCGCGTCGACGCCACTCCCGAGCCCCGGAACCCGGGGCCCAAGCCGCGGTCTACCACACGTTGCAGAGCACTTCGCCGCCCACGCCGGCCTTCTGCGCAGAGCGCCCCGTCATCACGCCCCGCGACGTGGTCAGGATGCTCACACCCAGTCCGCCCAGCACCGTCGTGATGCCGTCGGCGCCCGCGTAGACCCGGCGGCCAGGGCGGCTCACGCGCTGAATCCCGGTGATCACGCGTTCCCCTCCCGGCCCGTACTTCAACAGGAGTCGAACCATTGGACGCGCGGCACCGCCAGCTTTGGCGGCTTTCTCTTCGACGAGCCTGAAGCCCGCGATGTAGCCCTCGTCCTGCAGAATTCGCGCGATCTCGGTCTTCAGCTTCGACGCGGGCATATCCACGCGGCTGTGTCGAGCCGACACCGCGTTGCGTACCCGGGTCAGCATGTCTGCAATCGGATCAGTCATGTTCTTCGTGCTCTCGTCAAATCTTCCCGAGCCCCGAGACCCGCGCCCCGGGTCCCGCCAACTACCAACTGCTCTTCGTCACGCCTGCGACATCTCCCGTGAGCGCGTGCTCGCGGAAGCAGAGCCTGCAGAGCGCAAACTTCCGCATGTAGGCCCGCGGCCGGCCGCATCGCCGGCACCGGTTGCGGTGGCGCACCTTGAACTTCAGCGCCTTCTTCTCACGAGCCATCTTTGCCGTAGTCGCCATCGCTCGAATCCTCGTCCCGGACCGTCCTGCGGCCCTACATCCACCCGTCCTCGTCCTGCAGCCGCAGGACGGTCCCGGCGCGCCAAGCGCGCCAGACGATGCTGTCAACTAGCCAAGCAACTCCATGATGCTCGAGTTCCGCGGCTAGTTCGTGCGGAACGGCATGCCCAGCAGCTGAAGCAGCTTGCGGGCTTCGTCGTCCGTCTTCGCCGTCGTGACCACGCACACGTTCATGCCGCGCGCCTTGTCCACCTTCAAGTAGTCGATCTCCGTGAAGAGCAGCTGGTCGCGCAGGCCGAGCGTGAAGTTGCCACGGCCGTCGAACCCCCGCCCAGATACGCCTCGGAAGTCGCGCACTCGCGGCAGCGCGATGCTGATCAGGCGGTCGAGAAAGTCGTACATCCTGGCGCCGCGCAGCGTCACCATCGCGCCGATGGGCATGCCCTCGCGAACCTTGAACTGCGCAATCGACTTCTTGGCGCGACGCACGGCGGCCTTCTGCCCGGTGATCTTCGCCAGCTCCTCGGAGCCGATGTCGACGACCTTGGCGTTTTGCGTCGCATCGCCCAGACCCATATTGACGACCACCTTGCTGACCTTGGGCACGGCCATCACATTGGTATAGCCGAACTCCTTCGACAGGGCGGGCACCACGTCAGTCAGGTACCGCTCCCGCAGACGATTTGTCTTCGCCTCGCTCATTTCGCCTCCACCCCGCCGCGCTTGCGGCGAACGCGCATCTTCGCGCCGTCGGCCTGCGTCTGCACGCCCATCCGCGACGGCTCGTTCGTATCCGGATCGACCAGCATCACGTTCGACACGTGAATGGCCGCCTCACGTTCGAGGATGCCGCCCTTGATGTTCTTCTGCGGGTTGGGGCGCGTGTGCTTCTTGATGATCGCCACGCCTTCCACCACGACCCGGCTCTTGTCGGGTATCACCTGCAGGACCCGGCCGCGCTTGCCGCGGTCCTTGCCGGCGCGCACCAGCACCATGTCGTTCTTCTTGATCCGCACTTTCGCCATGGCTTAGAGCACCTCGGGCGCAAGCGAGATGATCTTCATGAAGCGCCGCTCGCGCAGTTCGCGCGCCACGGGCCCGAACACGCGCGTACCCACTGGCTCGCCCTCGGCGTTCACGAGCACCGCCGCGTTGCGGTCGAACCGAATGTAGCTGCCGTCTTTGCGACGCTGTTCCTTGCGTACCCGCACGATGACCGCCTTCACGACCGAGCCCTTCTTGACGGCGGACTCAGGCGTGGCTTCCTTCACCGAGGCCGTCACGATGTCACCAAGGCGCGCATAGCGGCCGGTGGACCCGCCAATGGGGTTGATCACCGCAAGCTTCCGGGCGCCGGAATTGTCGGCGACGTCGAGAATCGTCCGCATCTGGATCATGGCGGCTCTCCCTCTAGACCTTGGAAGCGCGTTCGATCACGCGCGTGACCGACCAGCACTTGCGCCGGCTCATCGGTTTGGTTTCGGCGACCGAGACGAGGTCGCCCATCTTGGCGTCGTCGTTCTCGTTGTGCGCCATCAATTTCGTGGTGCGCTTCTGGATCTTGCCGTAGACGCCGTGCTGCACACGGCGTTTCACGGCCACGACCACGCTCTTCTGCATGCGGTCGCTGACGACCACACCCTGCATTTCGGTCTTCGAGGCCATGGCTACTTCGCCTTCTCCCTGAGTATCGTCTTCACACGCGCCAGATTCTTCCGGGCGTCGCGGATGATGGTCGGCTTCTCGAGCTGCCCCATCGACTTGCGGATCCGAAGACGAAACACTTCGTCTTCTAGCTCCGCCTCCTTCGTGCGCAGCCCGTCCGCGTCGATTTCACGCAGGTCCGTTGCCTTCATCACTGCTTCACCTCGCCGAATCGGACGGAGAACTTCGTCCGGATGGGCAGCTTCGCCGACGCGAGCTCCATCGCGCGACGGGCATCGGCCTCGCTCACGCCTTCCATCTCGAACAGAATCTTTCCAGGCCGCACGACCGCGACCCAGCCCTCAGGCGCGCCCTTGCCCTTACCCATTCGGGTCTCGAGCGGCTTCTTGGTAACCGGCTTGTCGGGGAACACCCGCACCCAGATCTTGCCGCCGCGCTTGATGAACCTGGTCATCGCCACGCGCGCCGCCTCGATCTG
>JANNEJ010000125.1:0-3524 GCA_031378585.1 Acidobacteriota bacterium
GGCTCGGCGCTGGCGGGGCCCGGCGAAGCCAGCGGGGCGATGGCGCCCGCGCAGATGGGCAAGCAGGAGGCGCTGCGCCGGTACGCCACCGATCTCACCGAGAAGGCGCGCAAGGGCGAGATCGATCCGGTGACCGGGCGCGACGCGGAGATCCGCCAGATCGTCGACATCCTGATGCGTCGCCGGCAGAACAATCCCATCCTGACCGGTGAGGCCGGAGTGGGCAAGACGGCGGTCGTGGAAGGCTTCGCGGTCAGGCTGGCCAAGGGAGATGTGCCGCCGCCACTGAAGGACGTGTCGCTCTTCACTCTCGACATCGGCCTGCTGCAGGCGGGCGCGAGCATGAAGGGCGAGTTCGAGAACCGCCTGCGTCAGGTGATCGACGAGGTGCAGGCGTCGGCCAAGCCGATCATCCTGTTTGTGGACGAGGCCCATACGCTCATCGGCGCCGGCGGGGCACAGGGCACGGGCGATGCCGCCAACCTGCTGAAGCCGGCCCTGGCGCGCGGCACCTTGCGCACGATCGCGGCCACGACGTGGACCGAGTACAAGAAGTACATCGAAAAGGATCCGGCCCTGACCCGCCGCTTCCAGGTGGTGCAGATTGCCGAGCCGTCGGAAGACACCGCCATCCTGATGGTGCGCGGCGTGGCCTCGGTGCTCGAGAAGCACCACCGGGTGCAGGTGCTCGACGAGGCCCTCGAGGCCGCCGTGCGGCTGTCGCATCGCTACATTCCCGCGCGCCAGCTGCCCGACAAGGCCGTGAGCCTGCTCGACACCGCCTGCGCGCGCGTCGCCATCAGTCAGCACGCCGTGCCGCCGCAGCTCGAAGACTGCCTGCGCACGCTGGAGTCGCTGCAGATCGAGCTCGACATCATCGGCCGGGAAGAGACGGTCGGCGTGGATGCGAGCGAACGGCGAAAGGCCGCCGAGGAGCAGCGTGCGCTGCACGACGCGCGTCGAGTCGAACTCGAAGCCCGATGGCAGGCTGAGCGGCAGGTGGTGGACCGCGTCCTGGCTATTCGGGCCGACTTGCGCAAGGGCGCCGAGCCGGTGGAGGGCACGGGCACACCGCTCGAACACTCGGCCGAGGGGCGCCACGCCGCCGAGCCGGCCGCCACAGGGCCGGCACCCGTAGACCCCGAGGTGCGCCCGCGTCTGCTCGCGGAGCTCGCGGACCTGCAGGCGAAGTTGACCGAGTTGCAGGGCGACTCGCCACTGATCCTGCCCAGTGTCGACGAGCATGCCGTAGCCTCGGTCGTGCAGGACTGGACCGGCGTGCCCGTGGGCCGCATGGTGCGCAACGAAGTCGGCGCGGTGCTGAACCTGGCCGATACCCTCAACCACCGCGTGATCGGCCAGCGCCATGCCCTGGAGATGATCGCGCGGCGCATCCAGACGTCGCGGGCCAAACTCGACAACCCCAATAAGCCCATTGGCGTATTCATGCTCTGCGGCCCGTCGGGGGTGGGGAAGACCGAGACGGCGCTCACGCTGGCCGAGGCCCTCTACGGTGGCGAGCAGAACGTCATCACGATCAACATGAGCGAGTTCCAGGAGGCCCACACCGTGTCGACGCTCAAGGGCGCGCCGCCCGGATACGTGGGCTACGGCGAGGGCGGCGTGTTGACGGAAGCCGTCCGCCGACGGCCCTACAGCGTGGTGTTGCTCGACGAAGTGGAGAAGGCCCACTCCGACGTGCACGAGCTCTTCTTCCAGGTCTTCGACAAGGGGTGGATGGAAGACGGCGAGGGCCGCGACATCGACTTCCGGAACACGATCATCCTGCTGACGTCCAACGTGGGCACCGACCTCATCATGAACATGTGCAAGGACCCCGAGCTGATGCCCGAGCCCGACGGCATTGCCAAGGCCCTGCGCGACCCGCTGCTCAAGCAGTTCCCGGCCGCCCTGCTGGGCCGGCTGGTGGTGATTCCGTACTACCCGCTGAGCGACCTCATGATGGCCAACATCACACGGCTTCAGCTGGGCCGCATCGCCAAGCGGGTGACCGAGCACCACAAGATGCCGTTCACCTACGACGATGAGGCGGTGAAGCTGATTGTGTCGCGGTGTACGGAAGTAGAGAGCGGGGGTCGCATGGTGGATGCCATCCTGACCAACACCGTATTACCCGCCATCAGCAAGGAATTCCTTACGCGGGCCGTGGCCGGCCAGACGCTGGGCGGCGTGCGCCTGGTGGTCGAGAACGGCGACTTCGCGTACCAGTTCGACTGAACGACTTGGATACCGTCATGGACGAGCCGCAGCCACTAGAGCGCCAGGTCACGTTCGACGAGGCCCTTGCCATCGCGCGCGACTACCAGCGCGGCGGCATGCTGGCCGACGCGGCCGACGTGTATCGCCGGATGATGGAGGTGGAGCCCCTGCACCCCGAACTGCTCCATTATGCGGGGGTGCTCGCGCACCAGTCGGGTCGCAGCCTGGTGGGCGCCGAGATGATTCAGCGCAGCCTCGAAGTGGCGCCGGACCGGCCCGAGTGCTACAACAACCTCGGCATCATCTGCAAGGCGCTGGGCCGCTTCGACGAGGCGCTCGACGCGTATCAGCGCGCCGTGGCGCTCGACCCCGGCCAT
This sequence comes from Acidobacteriota bacterium, assembly GCA_031378585.1. Lineage (GTDB taxonomy): Bacteria > Acidobacteriota > Vicinamibacteria > Vicinamibacterales > UBA2999 > CADEFD01. Next base: position 2,598 of record JANNEJ010000125.1, read on the forward strand.
GCCCAGGCCCACAACAACCTCGGCGTGCTGCTGAAGACGCAGCGGCAGATGCCCGAGGCCGAGGCCGCCTATCGCACCGCGATTCGCCTGAACCCGGAGTACGCGGCGGCGTACCACAACCTGGGCATCCTGCTCGGCGACACGAATCGGTTGCGGGAAGCCGTGGTGTGCTACTGCAAGGTCACCACGCTCAGCCCCGAGCACAAAGAGGCTCGGCGCCTGCTGGCCATGGCGCACTGCACGCTCGGGGAAGTGGACAAGGCGATTGCGATCATGGAGCGGTGGGTGGCCGAGGAGCCCGACAATCCCGTGCCGCGGCACCTGCTGGCCGCGTGTTCGGGCCGCGACGTGCCGCCGCGGGCCGACGACCGGTTCATCGAAACGGTCTTCGACGACTTCGCCGCCACCTTCGACGAGCAGCTGGAGCATCTCGGCTACCGGGCGCCGCAGATCATCGCCGCGATGCTCGCCGACTCGGGCACGCCCGCGGCCAAGGCGCTCGACGTGCTCGACGTCGGGTGCGGCACCGGACTCTGCGGCCCGCTCGTGGCCCCCTACGCGCGCCGGCTCACGGGTGTGGACCTGTCGGCCAAGATGCTGGCGAAGGCCTCGGTCCGGCAGGTGTACGACGAACTCGTGAAGGGCGAACTGACGGCCTACCTGCGCAGCCGGCCGGCGGCGTTCGACGTGATCGTCTGCGCCGACACGCTCTGCTACTTCGGGGCGCTCGACGAGGTCGCCGCCGCGGCCGCGGCGGCGCTCCGGCCGGGCGGCCAGTTCTTCTTCACCGTGGAAGCCCTCTTCGAGTCCGAGTCCGTGTCTGAATCCGAGGCCGAGCGCGGTTTCCGCCTGGCCACCCACGGGCGGTACACCCACGCGCAGCCCTACGCGGAGCGCGTCCTGGCCAACGCCGGGTTGGCCGCGCAG
>JANNEJ010000478.1:0-1591 GCA_031378585.1 Acidobacteriota bacterium
CCGCGACAAGCTCGTGTCGTTGCTGCGCGCGGTCCGACGCGGGGAACGCACGGTGCCAGTGGCCGACCTCGAAGAGTTCTCCAGGGCGTGCGCGGCCGACGTCTGCCGCGACTACCTGCGTCGCACGCGTCCGGCCGCGGCCCGGCTTGCCAACCGCATCCGTCTGCTTTCGACCCGCGGTGTCGGCATTGTCGGCTGGACGACCGCCAAGGGCCGGCACGTGATTGGCCTGCCGGCCTGGACCGACCAGGTGCCACTCGAGCCGCCCTTCCCGTGGACGGGCCGCGCCAGGTCGTGGTGGGGCAATGCGCACGCGGCCGCCGACGGCCCCGCCCTTACCCCCACCTTGATTCGCGTGCAGGAGCAGACCGGCGCGCCGCTGTACGTCGACGCGGTGGCCACCTTGCTGCTCGAGGTCACGGGGGCCAGTGACGCCGACGCCCGCCTCGACGCCAGCCCCGAGGGGGATGAGCCCGATCTGGCGGTGCTCGACGCGGGCTCGGGACCCGATCACCTGACCATTGCCCTCGCCTACCTGGACCGAGCCTGGAAGGAACTGCTCGCGATGCCGCTGCAGATGCGCACCGCGCTGTTGCTCACGCTGAGGGATCAGCACGGCTCCGCGCTGCTGCCGGTGTTCCACTGCGCGGGCGTGACGCCGCTGCGCGATGTGGCCGACGCGATTGGGATGAAGCCCGACGAAGCGGCAGCCATCTGGGCGCATCTGCCCTGGGACGATCGGTCGGTCGGCCGGCGGCTCGGGCTGACTGGCATGCAGGTGCTCAACGCGCGCACCGCCGCGCGGTCGCGGCTCCTGCGCTGCATGGCCCTCAGGGACGGCCGATGAGCACGACCGAACATCTGTCGCTCTCGCAAGTGCGGGCCTACGTGCGTGGGGCGTTGCATCCCTCCACGCTCCTTGGCATCGACGACCACCTGGAGAGCTGCGCGGCGTGCCGGGCCGCATTGGCGCGCGAGTCCGACGCGTCGTTTGGCGCCGAGGCGTTTGCCCGCGCGCTCGCGGCGCCCGAGACGCGACCCGAAAGCCCGCATCTCACGTTCGACCATCTGCGGGGGGCCGTGGACGACACGCTGACTCCGCCCGACCGTGCCTGGGTCGATGCGCATCTGGCGCTGTGCATCATGTGCACCGAGGAACTGCGCGACCTCGAGCGATTCTCCGCCATCGTCCCCGGACGTCCGGTGCCGAAGCCAGCGCCGCTGGTGGTCGCGCCGACGACCGCCTTCGAGGCGCCGCCGGTGCGGCCAGCGCGTCACCCCGACGGCCCGGCGCGCGCACTGCCGTCGCGGGTGAGCCCGCGCACGGACGCCACGGAGGAGCCACCCGCCCGCTATGGCCAGCAGCCTCCGGCGCGGCTGCCGTTGTGGATCAAGGCACTGGCCGGGCTGTCGTTGCTGGCGTTAGCCCAGTTGTGGGCCTGCTGAGCGCCTCGCCCTGGCACACTCCTAGGCCAGGTGAGCATTTCGGCTGCGTACAAGATCCTCGGCGTGGTTTGCGTCGGCGGGACGGGCGTGGTGTATCGCGCTCACGACACGCGCCTCACGCGCGACGTCGCGCTGAAGGTGCTGC
>JANNEJ010000286.1:0-2299 GCA_031378585.1 Acidobacteriota bacterium
CGCGATCGTGTTCGACAGGGAAGAAGCGGCCCTCGACGCGATTCTCGAGGGCCGGGTCAAGGCCGGACACGTCGTGGTCATTCGCTACGAGGGCCCACGCGGTGGACCGGGGATGCGCGAGATGCTCTCGCCCACGAGCGCGCTCATCGGACGGGGACTCGGCAACGCCGTGGCGCTCCTGACCGACGGACGCTTCTCTGGCGGGTCGCACGGGTTCGTGGTGGGGCATGTCACTCCAGAGGCCGCGGTCGGAGGTCCACTGGCGCTCGTGAAGAACGGCGACCAGATCACCATCGACGCCCGCGCCCGGAGCATCGACCTGGCGGTATCGGCCCGCGACCTGGCCGCCCGCCGGCGTGCCTGGAAGCCGCGTAAGCCCACCTACACCCGCGGCGTGCTGGCGAAGTATGCCCGCCTGGTGGAATCGGCCAGCGAAGGCGCCGTCACCGACCGGGCTGAGCCGACGCCGCCGTCTCGGCGTCGTCGTTGACTGCTGAAGCCCCCCGTCCTTGGTAATTGCTTGCGTTGAGCGACCACATCCGCCTACTATTCGCTCGTTTCATAGGGGCTGTCTCTGACTGTCTCCTGGGCGCCATTCGCGGGTGAGTGTCGACGGGGGTCGTTCAGTGTCGACGTGAAGATTAACCAACGAGGTGGCCATGAGTGTGTTGAGGCAGATTGTGATCGTCGGACTGATGGCGGCGTTGACCGTTGGCACGGCGGCGGCCCAGTCGTTTACCGGTGGCGTGCGCGGCTCGGTGAAGGACGCAAACGGCGTCATCCCCGGCGTGGCGGTGCAGCTCATCAATGAAGCGACGACCGTTGCTCGCGAAACCACGTCCAACGCGTCGGGTGAGTACAACTTCCCGGCCGTCGCGCCCGGAACCTACACAGTCAAGGCGTCGCTCGCTGGTTTCAAGACCTACGAGAGCAAGGGCATTCGCGTCGGCACGCAGCAGTTCCTCACCCTCGACCTCACGCTCGAGGTGGGCACGTTGCAGGAAACAATCACGGTGACCGGCGCCGCGCCGCTCATCGATACGTCCAATGCCTCCACCGGCGGCACGCTCGACCGCGAGGTGCTCGAGGTGTTGCCCGCCCCCGGCCGCAACGCCTTCCTGATGGGCATCACAATCCCGACCGTGATGACGGCCGGCGACCCGCAGTTCAACCGCCAGCAGGATCAGACCAACGCGTCGCGGGTGTCGATGGGCGGCGGCGGTATGCGCGCCAACAACTACCTGCTCGACGGCGTGCCGATCTCGGAGCTGCGCGGACGCGCCGTGCTGAATCCGACGATTGAAGCGGTCGAAGAAGTGAAGGTGCAGGTGCACACCTACGACGCCGAGATGGGTCGCACGGGCGGCGGCGTGTTCAACGTCACGGCCCGCTCCGGAACCAACGCCTTCCACGGCTCGGCGTTCTACCAGACACGCCCGGTGTGGGGCGTCAACGAGAACTTCTTCGTGGAGAAGACGGGCCAGTCGAAGGAAGACAGCGGGCTGGCCGACACGTATTATCGTCTCTACGGCGGCGGCTTTGGCGGGCCGGTGATCAAGAACCGCACGTTCTTCTGGGCCGCCACCGAAGGCTATCGTTCGAACACGACCAGGAACGAGCAGCAGATCTGGCCAGGCCTGAACCAGCGCGCGGGCGATTTCTCGAGGTCCACCGTCGACGGCAGGGCGGTGACCCTCTACAACCCGTATTGCCGCGGCGGCGTGGCGAGTGCAAAGTGTCCTGCGACAGGCACCGGTTCGATCGCCACCGGCGGCCTCTTCACGAACGCCATTATTCCGCGCACCCACCCAGCCGCAAACGCTGCGGGCTTCGGCCTGCTCGGCGCGTGGCCAACCGAGACGATCGGTGGACCGATCGGCACCAACGAGAACAACCTGCCGAACGCCTCCGCCACCGGGCCCATCATCGACTCCGCGGACATGTTCACGGTCAAGGCCGAGCACAAGTTCACCAACAAATGGTCCTTGAGCGCCCTGTATATCTACAACAAGACCGACGAGCCGGGCAGCACGATCATGAAGCCGGACGCTTGGTACATCGCCAGCCAGGACAACTTCTTCGGTCCACTGCGCCGCCGGCCGCACGTGGCCGTCGTCAACAACACGAACATCCTGAACGACACGACCGTGCTGACGATGCGCTACGGCTTCTCCACCTGGCAGGACTCGTGCGACAAGCAGCCCTTTAGCGCGGGCATCGGTTCGCTCGGCTTTACTGGTGCCTACCTGAACGGCGTGTCTGAAAAGGACGTCTTTCCGTCGCTCACGTTCACCGACGG
>JANNEJ010000348.1:0-3555 GCA_031378585.1 Acidobacteriota bacterium
GCCGTGTCGGCCCGCCGCGCCCAGGCACTGGCGCGTCAGCAGCTCGAGTTCGTGGCCGCGGTGTCGCACGAACTGCGCACGCCGGTTGCGGTCATCAACTCCGCCGCGGGCAATCTCGCCGACGGCGTCGTCGGCGACCCGGCGCGCGTGAAGCGCTACGGTGCGACGATCCAGACGGAAGCCCGCCGGCTTGCCGAGACCGTCGAGCGCGTGCTGCAGATGGCGGGGCTGGGCTCGGGACGGCCGCTGCAGGTGGCGCTCGTCTCGGCGGCCGGTATCGTGCACGACGCCGTGCAGCAGTCGTCGACTGACGCCGACCGCGCCGGCGTCGACGTGCACGTGGACATCGCCGCCGATCTGCCGCCGCTGCTCGGCGATGCCGGAGCGCTGCGGTCGGCAGTGCAGAATCTCGTGGGCAACGCCGTCAAGTACGCCGGGCCCGACAGGTGGGTGCAGGTGCGCGTCTCTGGCGGCGCGTCGAAACACACACGCGAAGTGCGCATCGCCGTCGAGGATCACGGGCCTGGTCTCGACGCGGAGGAGCGCCGGCTCGTCTTCGAGCCGTTCTACCGTGGGCGCGCGGCCGTCGCCAATCAGGTGCAAGGCAGCGGACTCGGATTAAGCCTCGTGCGACGCATCGCGGCGGCACACCGCGGACGCGTGGAGCTGTCGACCGAACCGGGCCGCGGCAGCACGTTCACGATCTGCCTGCCGGCGGCGCCGCCGGCGGCAGGCGCGACCGAGGCCGCGGCGGCGGGCGATGCCGAGGCACGCTCGGCCGCGTCGTCGGCCCCGGCGGCGGCCTCCTAACCGTGGCCACCGGTCGCCTGCTGCTCGTCGAGGACGAACCTGGCCTGCAGCTGACGTTGAGCGACCGGCTCATCTCGGAAGGGTACGACGTCGAGACGGCCGGCGACGGCGAGGTCGGGCTGGCCCTGGCAACGAGCGGCGCGTTCGATCTCGTCCTGCTCGACGTGATGCTGCCCAAGCGCGACGGCTTCGACGTGTGCCGCACGCTCAGGCAGCGCGGCATCACGACGCCCATTCTGATGCTGACCGCGCGCGGCCAGGTCGTGGACCGCGTCGTGGGCCTGAAGCTCGGCGCCGACGACTACCTTACCAAGCCCTTTGAAGCCATGGAGCTGCTCGCGCGCGTGGAGGCGCTGTTGCGACGTGCGGGTCAGGTGCCTGCGGCCACGGCGCCTGCCGGCTCGGCGGGCTCGGCGAAGTACACGTTCGGCGAGGTCGTTGTGGACGTGCGGAAGGCCGAAGTGACGCGCGAGGGCGCGCCGCTGGAGCTTTCGGCCAAGGAGTTCCAGCTGCTGCGCTACTTCCTGGAGCATCGCGGCGCCACGCTGTCGCGCGACGAGCTGCTGCAGGAGGTGTGGGGCTACGAACATATGCCTTCCACGCGCACCGTCGACGTGCACGTGGCGTGGCTGCGCCAGAAGTTCGAGGTCAACCCGAAAGTGCCGCAGGTGATCCTCACCGTGCACGGCCTCGGCTACAAGTTCGCCGGCTGACGCGTCGCGCGGCACAGACGCGCACCTGCTATCCTTGCGCCCGATGCGTCGCATTTGCGTGTTCTGTGGTTCGACATCTGGCGTTCGCCCCGAATACGCGGAGGCGGCTCGCGGGCTGGCCCAGGCTCTCGCGGCCCGTGGCGATGTGCTCGTCTACGGCGGCGGCAACGTCGGCCTGATGGGCGTCGTGGCCGATGCCATGCTCGACGCCGGCGGTGAGGTCGTGGGTGTGATTCCCCACGCGCTGATGGCGCGCGAGATCGGCCACAGGGGCGTCACCACGCTGCACGTCGTGGACTCGATGCACGAGCGCAAGGCGCTCATGGCGGATCTGGCCGACGCCTTCATCGCGCTGCCCGGCGGCATCGGCACCTTCGAGGAGTGGTTCGAAGCGGTCACGTGGACGCAACTGGGCCTGCACCGGAAGCCCTGCGGCCTGCTCAACGCGCATGGCTTCTACGACGACCTGATCCGCTTCATGGAGCACGCCTGGACCGAGGGCTTCATCAAGCCCGAGACGCGCGCGATCGTGCGCTACGGCGCCGATCCCGGAGCGCTGCTCGATGACCTCGATGGCGTGGAGATGCCGGTGGTACCGGCCTGGATCACGCGCGGCCAGACGTAGCGGCGGGCCACCCGATCACCCGCGGCCTCGACTTGACGGGTAACGTCACCCCGTAAACGACCAGAACGCGCCGGTGAACCCGGTGGACTCGAGCAGCGCCTGCGACGCCTCGAGCGAACGTGGCTGCCACTCAGGTGCGAGTCGTCCCCGATACCAGCGGCGGCCGAGCGCCGCCAGCTGCGCCACGGGCACGACCCGCCCGGGTTCGCGACCCAACTGCCGTTCCCAGGCAGCGACGTCCTCTTCCGACCGGAAGAGCCGAATCGTCGATCACGTGAAGCCGATGTCATCCCACCAGCGCGCCGCCGGGACGCCCACGTACGCGACGGCGCCCGGATGCGCATACGGCACACCGTGCCGCACGCCGCCGGCAATCACGGCATTCGACGCCGGACACGGCGTGGCGAAGGTGACATCCTGGTCGAGCGCGGCGGCAATGCCGAACGCGTCCCACGCGCAAGTGGCCCAGACCGATCGCTGCCCAATCACGACCGGAAACGCCGTGGGCACGGCGGAAAACGGCATGGCCATCCACACTTCGCCGGTGGCGCGATCGAGCACTATGACGTGCGTGGCCGCAAGGGTGGCGTAGCTGGCCGAGACGTGCGCGTCGTCGAGGCCCAGGGCCTGCATCACCGACACTCGCGTGGGCGTGGCGCCCGCCGCGAACGTAGTCAGGATGTGACGGCGCACGTCGAAGTCGAGGGCAGTCATGACAGTGGGCATCTGGTGCATCCTACCGGGCATGAAGCGCACATGGTGGGTGCTGCAGATTGTGCTGGCCGTGGCGACCCGCGGCTAGCCGTTCAGCAGCTTTCGACCACCCTCCATGTAGCGCTCTCCGACGATGTGGGGCGCCAGCGCCGAGAGCGACGCCAGATCGGCCGGCGACAACTCGATCGCCACGGCACCGGCATTTTCCTCGACGCGCTCGGCGCGCGTCGATCCGGGAATCGGGACGATGTCGTCGCCCTGGGCGAGCAGCCAGGCCAGTGCCAGCTGCGCCGGCGTGCAGCCCTTGTCGCGCGCGAGTGTCTGCACCTGCGCTACGACGTCGAGATTCTTCTGGAAGTTGTCGCCCTGGAAGCGCGGGTTCTGGCGCCGCCAGTCGCCAGGCTCCAGATCGTCGAGCGACCGGAAGCGACCGGTCAGAAACCCTCGACCGAGCGGGCTGTAGGCTACAAAACCGATGCCGAGTTCGCGGCACGTCGCGAGCAACTCGCCTTCCGGGTCGCGGCTCCACAGCGAGTACTCGGTCTGCAGCGCCGCAATGGGATGCACGGCCACCGCCCGCCGCAGCGTGGCGGGCGCCGCTTCCGACAACCCGAGGTACCGGACTTTGCCGGCCGTCACGAGCAGTGCCATCGCGCCCACCGTGTCTTCGATGGGCACGGCGGGATCGACCCG
>JANNEJ010000361.1:0-2384 GCA_031378585.1 Acidobacteriota bacterium
CTAATCGCTCAAATTCGACAAACCGAAGGAAAATGACGTCGGGTAACACGTAGCTTTCACCGAAGACCGGCACTTGCTCCCAGACCGCGTCCACCAGTTCGATGGGAGACAGGCGGTAGTCGTCCCACACCTGCTTCCCCACCTTGACGCCACCCTCGTCGTGCTTAATGGGAACCTGCATCCAGATCGGCTCGAGGTCGTGAACCCAGGACGATTGCCGCTGGGTGTGACGCCCCGGAACATCCTGCATGCAAGCCGTAGGAGGAACGACGGCCTCGCGCGTGTCTTGCACGATGTGAAGCTGATGGAGCGCGAGGGAAGCGGCTTCGACCTGATGTACGAACGGCTGCTCGCGAGCGGCCGAGGAGTACCGGTAGCGAGCGAAGGCACCGACTCGGTGCACGTCGTAGTGCCACGGCGAGTCATTCAGCCGGCGGTGATTCGCCTGCTGGCCGATGCCAACGACCGACACCAGCTTACCCAGCGTGAACGGATCGTGTTCGGGCTGCTCGCTCAGACTGGAGGCTTGTCGGCGGTCGAGTTGGCCGAGCGGCTCGAACTCGCGGACCCGACGGCGTTGCGGCCTTGGTTTGGCCGCCTCGTCGATTTGGGCCTCGTCCAGCAGGTTGGCCGTACGAAGGCTACGCGATACTTCGTGGAGCCCGAGCTGCTCCGCGCGGCTGGGCTCGACCAGCAGACAACACTTGCTCGTGTTCAGCCTCATCGTTTGAAGGCGCTGATTCTGGAGGATCTGGACCGATTCCCTGATTCGTCGGCCTCAGAGATTCACCGGCGCGTCGGGCCGGAGATCCCCGGCCGGACATTTGGTCGAACTCTTCAGCGTCTCAGGACGGAAGGCGTGCTGACCTCCACTGGAAAGACCCGGTGGCGTCGATACCGGGTCAACGCCGATATCGGCCACCTTGGGGGCGATGTCCGATAGACCCCGGCGCGAGAGTATTTGTAAGTTGTTGAAATAAAGGGTTTTGTTGTATCGGCCACTGTTGGAGAGTGGCCGATAGAATGGCCGACAGGTGGCCGATAGAAACCGATTGGGATGACCACGCATTTATCAGCGGCCACTGTAACCCGCCCTCGAAAAGGTGGCGGTCGACAACGGCTTCGACCGCGAGGTGGGCGCCTGGCTGGCGTTCGCCAGCACCCAGACCAGCCTGCGCGTGTGGTTGACGGCAGCCAATGACACGCTGTTCCAGGCCGCACTCTCGCAGCAACATGTGGCGGCCGGGTTGGCCGAGGCGAGCCGACCCATCGACACCCCATTGCCGGACGGGGCAGTCGCCGGGTGTGCCGTCACCAGCATCCCGGAGATGCACCGGCTTGTGCGTCGCGCGTTTCAACTGAGTCGGACGTTGCCCGACGCACTGCTACACCGGTTCGAACAACGGGTCGCGACACTGCCATTTGCCACGGAGGCCGAACGCCTCGTGGTTCAGCGCATTGGCCAGGACCTGTTTCGCGAAGGGCTGATCGACTACTGGGAAGGCCGCTGTGCCGTCACGGACCTTGCCGTGACGGAGCTCCTCCGCGCCAGCCACATCAAGCCGTGGGCAGCTTGCGCCAGCGACGCCGAACGGCTCGATGTCTTCAATGGGTTTCTGCTGGCGCCAAACCTGGATGCGGCCTTCGACCGTGGCTTCATCAGCATCGCTGACAACGGCGAGGTGCTGGTGTCGGAGCTACTGACGGCCGATGCCCGACGACTGCTTGGCTTGGACCTTCCCTTTCGCGTTCGTCAGGTGGAAGAGGGCCACCGACAGTATCTCCGCTTCCATCGTGAACGGGTGTTACTCGGGCCGGCGTCGGCCAACCGATGATTCACGGGAAGGAGCACATCCGGGGCGAAGCCGAAGGGCTGATCGCCGACCGGGCCGCTATACTCCATAGGCGCGTCGTCGGAACGAATGACGTTGGTTGTGCAACGGAGACTGACATGACACGACTTGCCCTCGCCTTCGCCGTCGCCGGCCTTGCGATGTTGCCCGCGCCCGCGCTGGCCCAGAACCCGCCGGCCCCTGCGCCCGCCCGGGTGCGTCCGACGTTCGAGAAGTTCACGGTCGAAGGACAGCCCGTTGACCGCCGCGCGACCGAGCTCGATACCGATCATCCGGTCTTCCCCGGTCAGACCCGCGCGCCGTATCACAAGACAGTGGACGTCGAGGTCACGACCATCAGTAGCGGCCTCGATGTGCCGTGGGCGGTCGAGCTGCTGCCGAGTGGCCGCTTCCTCATTACCGAGAAGGCCGGCCGGCTGCGGATCCTGAACAAGGACGGGTCCGCGCTGCACACGATCACGGCCAATATGCCGCCGGTGTACTTCCGCGGCCAGGCGGGCTTGCTCGATGTGGCGCTCGACAAGAACTTCG
>JANNEJ010000365.1:0-2704 GCA_031378585.1 Acidobacteriota bacterium
GTGCACGCCGCGTTCGTTCTCACGAAGGCTCACCGCGGCGACCTCGTCCATGAAGGGCGTGGAGTCGGTGTTGGTCATGTGCGGGCCTACCTGCGCAGGATAGTCGGTGGCGTACTCGGCGTTGGCCGCGTGCAGGAACCAGGCGAGCTTCTGCGCGTCGGCGGCCATCCGCGAATTGCTCTGGAACTCGATGTTCACATCGGCCTCGGGGCGCTGCTCGGGGCTCATCGTGCCATCGGCCCGCGGCATGCCGTGATCGAAGAGCATCATGTCGTGCTGAAGCATGCCGAGCCAGCGCGGCTCCGGGTACCTGCCCGAGCCCGGTGGATCTTCTTTGCCCTGCAGGCCTTTGCGCTGCGCGACGTAGGCCGCCGCGCCGTTCAAGCCGGTTTCTTCGTTGTTCCAGAGCGCAAAACGGATCGTGCGCTCGGTCTGCACGTCGGGGTTACTGAACACGCGCGCCAGTTCCATGACGAGCGCCGTGCCCGAGCCGTCGTCGTTGGCGGCCTCGCCCCAGCCGTGGCCGTCCATGTGCGCGCCGACGATGTACATCTCATCGGGCCGCGACGTGCCCACCTTGGTGCAGTAGACGAGCTCGCGCGGACCCGGCGTTGTGGGTTCACTATTGAGCGCCCGCAGCTTCTCATCGGGCTGCTTCATCGGGTCGGTATTCACGCCCGTGGGCGTGCGACGGCCGCGCGGGCGGCCTCCGCCAACGGCGCGGGAGTTCGGATTGGCGGGAGGACGCGGGCTCTGCGCCGCGGCCGGATTCGGCGCGGGCGGATTGAACTCGTACTTGATGCGCCCTGTGGGGCAGCCGTAGCTCTTCAGTTGTGCCTCGATCCAGTCAACCGCCTTGCGGTTACGCCCGGTGCCCTGGCGGCGGTCGCCGAACTGGGTGAGGCCCTTGAGGGTGGCCTTGTAGCGCTCCAGTTCCAGGCGCGACACGAGCGTGCGCACGGGATCCACGGCAGGCACGGCCGGCGCCGGCGATTGCGCGCGGGGCGCGACGTCCAGGCCAATTACCAGGGCAACTCCAATCAACCAGGCCGTACCAGGCATGGACATCCTCCGCTTGAACGCGCTGGCAGTCTACCCGATCGCGCTGGGTGCCCTGGCAGGCCGGGCTCGCCTGATAGTCGCGTTGAGCCCTAAGGAATCGTGACGCTTTGCACCGGTGTCGGCGCACTCGAGCCGCACGTATTCGTGGCCACGACGCTGAAGTTGTAGGTGCCCGCCGGCACGGCACCACTCAACGCCTTCAGCGGTGTGGGAATGCTTCCGACAAATGCGCCAGTCACGTTGAGCAGGTAGCTGGTCGGAGCCGTCCCCGTGGCTGGGGAATCCCAGTTCAACCACAGGATCCCGTCGTTCTTGTAGGCGACGAAGTTCGCCACCGGCTGCGGCGCGCCGCTGCACGCCGTCGGGAACGTCAGCGTCACCGGGTTCGACGCGACGCTGGAGCCGCTCGCATTCACGGCCCGCACCGACAGCGTGTAGATACCCGCCGGCACGCCGGCGAAGCTGAAGCTGTCGGTGAGCCCCAGTGGGGCCGAGCCGTTCACCGGGCCCGTCACGTCGAGGATCACATTGGTCGGTGCGCCGCCCCCAAACGTGGTCGTCCACACCAGATTCAGCGTATCGCCGACCACCAGGCCCAGCAGATTCGCCGGTGCCGACGGCGGTATCGACACGTTGACGTGCGTCAACAGTTCATTCGACACCGCGCTTGTGGCGCCACCGGCAAGGGTGCGGACGCGCAGAAAGAACGACCCGGTGGGTAGCGTGATCGTGAAGGTCGGCGCCGCTCCGAGCGGCAGTTGGCCCACGACTTCACCAGGCGCGAGTCCCCCTTCGATCAGGTACCCGGTCGCCTGGGGGCCGAGCGTCGGGGGAAGCCACCCGAATGTGACCGTGTTCCCAGACATCCGAGTGACCCGCAGGTTCGTCGGCGGCTGCGGATCTGTGGGCTGCGCGACGACGATCGTCGCTGCAGCTGCGACCGTACTCGCCCCTCCGGCGACCGTGGACGCCCGGTAACTGAACGTATCGGTGCCAGCAAACCCGGCGTTGGGCGTGTAGGCGAAGCCGCCGTCAGCGCTCAAGACGAGGGTGCCATTGGCGGCCGTGCCCGTGAGTACCGCCGTCATCGTGCCGCCGCCGTTGGCGCTGTCGTTGCCGAGGACTCCAGGGGCCGCAACTGTGAGCACCGTGTTGAAGGCCGTCGCATAGCTGTCGGCTACCGCGGTCGGGGGCGGCGGCGCCGCAGCCACCGCGATCGTCACCGTCGCGATGTTGCCGGGCCCGTTCGTGGTGGTTGCGTGGTAGGTGAACGTCGCCGGGCCAGAGAAGCCCGTGGCCGGCGTGTAGGTGAACCCGCCGGTAGGACTCAGGGCCAGCGTGCCCGCCGCCACGCTCACAGTGGTGTCGAGTACCGCCGTCATCGTGCCGCCGCCGTTGGCGCTGTCGTTGCCGAGGACACCAGGGGCAGGCACGACCAACGGGGTGTTGTGCGCGGTGCCATAGCTGTCGTTGGCGGCTGTCGGCGGCACCACGCCTCCGGGGTTGAGGGCCACGCGCCACGCGCCACGCCCGTGCGTGAAAGCGAAGAGCTAGTGCGGAGCCGTTTCGTTGAACTTGAGCGACTCGACCGTCACGTTGGAAAAGCCGGTGTTCTCGACGTACCAACTGACGCCGCCGTCAA
>JANNEJ010000369.1:0-6025 GCA_031378585.1 Acidobacteriota bacterium
CCGATACGTGCGGCGATCCTGCTCGGTCGCCACGCGCGCGGCCATGGTGCGGATGCCGGCGTGGCCGCGATAGGTCGCCGTGCCGCGCTGGTCGGCGGTGGGTCCCGCGATGTGCAGCGCGTCGGTGGCGTACAGCGCCACAAAGGCGTCGAGCGACTCGGGGGCAGCGCCAAGTGCGTTCCAGCGGTCGATCCAGAGCCGCACGACCGCCTCGGGGGACGCCTCCGCGGCGGGCCCGGCCGATGGCACGGGCGCTTGCGCGCGCGGGTGCCCATAGGTCGAAGGTACGAAGATTCCGCACACCATCAGGCACCACATCAGCCCACGCATCATCACCTCGCCGCGCCAAATCTAGCGTACGCGGCGGCGTTGGCGGCGGTGGTACGCAGATTCTGCTGCGTCACGAGATGTCTCCGTGCCAGGCCCCGTTACAATTGGTCGGGCATCGGCTATCGTCTGAAACGTCCAGGAGGCGTCGTGCGAACTGTGTCTACGTTCATGGTGTTGTCGGTCACCGTTCTTGCCGGACTCCTCGGCGCACAGGCGCCCAAGGGCCGGCACAACCAGGTGATCGCACTGCTCGAGCAGAAGCAGCCGGTCTTTGGGCTCTACGCGCCGAGCAATCGTCGGTTTCCCGGGCCGCCTCAGGGAACGCCGCGCCCGGCCGGAGCGCCCGCCGCGCCCGCGGCGCCCGACACGCAGGCGAAGTCGCCGGCCGAGCTGGCCAGGCAGGCCGCCGACTACAAGTTGAGCGACTTCGTGTTCGACGGCTCGATGGAGGGCGACTTCGATAAGGCCTACCCGGCATTTGTCGAGTTCTCCAAAGGGCTGATGCAGGCCGGGGTGATTGCGCGCATGCCGCACCTGCACCTGACCCACCCGATGATCGTGAAGTCGCCGGAGCTGCGGCCAGGTCTCGCGGCGGCGCAAGCGGCCATTGGCAAGCAGCTCAATCTCGGCGTGAGCGGTGTCATGCTGGTCACCGTCGAGACCGCCGACGAGGCCCGCGCCGGCATCGCCGCCATGCGCTTCAAGAGCAAGGGGGGGCTGCGCGCCGAAGACGTCGGTCAAGCACCGGCGGTGTGGGGCATGACCGAGGCCGAGTACCGGCAGAGGGCCGACGTGTGGCCACTCAACCCCACCGGCGAGCTCATCAACTGGACGATCGTCGAGAGCACGAAGGGCCTGGCGAATCTCGAGGAGATCGCGGCCGTACCCGGCATCGGCGTGCTGTGGCCCGGCGCAGGCACGCTGCGCGGCGTGTTCTCGACCACCGACTCTACCGGCCAGCGTCAGGTGGATCTGGTTGGCTGGGAAGCGGCGATCCAGCAGGTGCTCGCCTCCTGCAAGGCCAACAAGATCGCGTGCGGCTTTCCGGCGAGCGCCACCGATATCGAGACGCGCCTGTCGCAGGGCTTCAACGTGTTCGTCATGAACTGGGGCGATGCCGGGTTCAAGACCGTCGAGATGGGGCGAAAGATCGCCGGGCGCACAGCCAGCTCGCAGTAGGCGGCGGCCCGTCAACACGCGTGAGTGCGGCGCCGGCGCATTGGTCACCATTCAGGTGCAGAAGCCATGTCACGTCGAGCGATGTCGATGTCTCTCGCCCCACTCGCGGTTGGCGTGGTAAGTCTGGCACATGACACCAGGTGAACGCGCCGCTCTCGACGCGTTCCGCGCCGGCACGCTCTCGACCGACGCGTTTCATCACACGGATCACGTGCGGATGGCGTGGGTGTACGTGCGCGAGTTCGGACTCGAGCGGGCGCAGCGGGAGTTTGTGGACGATCTCAAGCGCTTTGCGCTAGCGAAGGGAGTGCCCACGCTGTACCACGCGACGATCACGCACGCATACCTGTCGCTGCTTGCGGAACGAGCGGTGCTGACGCCGACCGACGCATGGGACATCTTCGCTGCGGCGCATCCTGACCTGCTGCGATGGAAGCCTGGCGTGCTCGACGGCTACTACACGGCGGAACGGCTCTGGAGCGACGCGGCGCGCGCACGGTTCCTGATGCCCGATCGCCAGCCGCCGGTCGCGGCGTGAGCCCCAGATTCGGCCCCGGCCTAGCAGCCATACTGTCTGGCTTGGGCGCGCCAACGCGTGCCTACGCAACGGTCCCGCGGGCGCGCATCGCGGCAATCGCGGCCAGCGCGTATCCGGCCTCGCGCAACACCTCGGTCGTGTGCTCGCCAAGCAGCGGTGCCCGCGTCGCCGGGTCGAGCGGCGTGGCCGACATCTTGATGGGCGTGCCAATCGAGCGCACTCGCCCCAGTGCGGGGTGATCGACGGTCAACGACATCTCCCGCGCGCGCGCTTGCGGCGCGTCGAAGGCCTCGGCGTAGTCGAGAATCGGCCCGCAGGGGATGCCCGCGGCCTCGAGGCGCGCCAGCCAGGCGGCGCGCGTGGCGGTGCGGGTCTCGTCTTCGATCGCGGATGCCAGCGCGTCGCGATGCGCGACCCGGGTCGCATCGCTCACAAAGCGCGCGTCGCTGGTCCACTCGGGATGCCCGAGGGTGTCGGCCAGCTTTTCGAACGTGCGCTGATTCGCCGCGCCCACCGTGATGTACCCGTCGGCGCAGCGAAACGCCTGGTAGGGCGCGCTCATGCGGTGCGCGGACCCGAGCGGCCCGGGCACCCCGCGTCCACTGAAGTGTTCCGTGGCCTCCCACACCGAGAGGGCAAGGCCGGCATCGCCAAGCGACGTGTCGATCTGCTGCCCCTGGCCGGTGCGACCGCGGTGGTGCAGCGCCGCGAGAATGCCCGCAAGCGCGAACAGACCCGCGCCGAGATCCGTCACCGGAATGCCAGCTTTCACCGGCGGGCGCCCTGGTTCGCCAGTGACCGACATGATGCCCGACACGCCCTGGGCCACCAGATCGAAGCCGCCCTTGTGGGCCCATGGACCGGTCTGCCCGTAGCCCGAGATCGACGCGTAGATGAGCCGTGGGTAATTGGCGGCAAGCGTGGCGTAGTCGAGCCCGAGCCTGGCCATCACGCCCGGGCGGAAGTTCTCGATGAGGATATCGGCGGTGGCGACGAGGCGGCGAAAGGCGTCGCGCGCGTCGGCCTGCTGCAGATCGAGCACCACGCCGAGCTTCCCGCGGTTCACCGCGTTGTAGGCGGGGCTCTCGCCGTCCACGCCACCGGCCATCGCGCGGGTCGAGTCGCCACGCGGCGGTTCCACTTTGATGACCCGGGCGCCCATGTCCGCCAGTAACATCGCGCAATAGGGCCCAGCCATCACCTGGGTGACATCGAGAACCACTATGCCTTCGAGCAACGTTGTCTGGGACATCGACGGACCACTCGGCACGCTGACCTTCGCGCGTCCCGAGGCGAAAAATGCCATGACGTGGGACATGTACGACGCGGTCGTGGACGCGTGCGACCTGGTCGACGCCTCGGACGTGCGCGTGCTCATCATACGAGGTTCGGCGGGTGCGTTTTCGGCGGGCACCGACATTTCGCAGTTTGCCGGCCTCATGACCGGCGAGGCCGGGGTGGCGTACGAGCGGCGCATCGGCGCCGTCATCGACCGGCTCGAGCGCGTGACCAAGGTGACCATCGCCTCAATTGACGGACCAGCAGTCGGGGGCGGCTGCGCCATGGCGGTGGCGTGCGACCTGCGCGTCTGCGCCGACAGCGCGCGCTTCGGCGTGCCGGTGGCCCGCACGCTGGGCAACTGCCTGTCGGTCGAAAATCTGGCGCGCCTGGTCGACCTCATCGGCCCCGGGCGCGCGGCCGACATGATGCTGACTGGCCGGATGGTGTCGGCCGACGAGGCGCTCGAGTGGGGACTCGCCACGCGCGTGTCGCCGGTTGGCGAACTCGACGCCGACACCCGCCGTCTGGCGGCCGACCTGGCGACCCGAGCCAGTAGCACCGTCACGGCCACCAAAGCCATGCTGCGGCGCCTGCGCGAGCATCGGCGCCCTTCGGCTGGGGCCAGCGACGATCTCATCGCGGCCTGCTACGCGAGCGCCGACTTCCGCGAGGGCGTTGCGGCCGTTGCCGCGCGGCGTCGGCCCGTGTTCGGTTAGTCGCGAGCCGCGTCCGCGGCCACCACACGCGCTCCGCCCTGACGCTTGCCCGCGTAGAGCCGGGCATCGGCCCGCAGGACGAGTTCGGGCAAGGACGTGCCATCGTCCGGGTAGGTCGCAATCCCCATCGTGACCGTCACCGGCGCCCACGGCGGCAGCGGCGACATCTCCCGCGACCTGGTCGCGATCAGGTCTAGCAGGCGTTCCGAGAAGATCAAGGCGGCCCTGGCATCGGCGTTGGTCAGCAGCACGACGAACTCGTCACCGCCGTAGCGGCAGGCGGCGTCGGACGACCGCACCATGTGCCGCAGTTGCGCGGCGACCAGAGCCACGAGCTGGTCGCCGGCCTGGTGCCCGTGCCGGTCGTTGGTGTGCTTGAGCCGATCGATGTCGACGATCACGAGGCTCATCTGGTGGCCGGCGCGATTTGCGTGCGCGATGTGCTTGGGCGCGCTCTCGTCGAAGTATCCCCGGTTGAAGAGGCCGGTCTGGGCATCACGCGTCATCAGGGTGCGGGCTTCCTCGTAGCGCTGCCGGTAGGTGAGCCACTGGAACACGTCGTCGCGGGGGCGCACCTGGTTCGGGCTGTGCCCGGGGGCCTCAACCAGTCGCGCGTAGAGCGCCACGAGCGCCGCATAGAAGGTGGCGCCTGCGGCCTTCCCCAGGAAGCCCGACACCATCACGTCCATGAACGAGGGCCGTCCCAGGAACGCGCCCGCGGTGAACAGCAGGGTGTCGAGCGCCATGATGGCCATCAGGCAGGTCCACAGCCGCATGAACAGCGACCCCCGAACCCACCTGGTGACCTGCTCGTAGATCACCACCGTGCTCACCACGTCGACAAAGAGCGCCGCCGCGCTCGCCAGCGCCAGGCGGCCGTTCTGCGCAAATTCCCCCGGCAGCCACGACCGGTTCGCCGCGCTTTCGACGGCGAGATGCTGTCGCGCGACCAGCCCCAGCGCGAAGATGACCAGGTTGGTGATGACCACGCCGTAGGCCACCTTGCGGGTCTCTTCGGCGTCCCTGTCGATATAGGTCAGCAGCACGACCACGATGGTGAGCGGGAAAAAAACCGCCGCGCCTGGGCTGACCGCGAGACCCGGCGCAACCTCGACGCGCGCCGTCGCCGCCAGCACGAACTGCAGATACTGGAAGGCACCGACGACCATGTAGAGCGGCGCCAGCCCGAGCCGTCCACGCAGCCAGAAGAGGCCCAGCACGAGCCCGCCGGCTAGCCCCGCCTCGCCCACCAACAACGCGGTCTGCATGCAATCGGTATTCTACGGCTAGAAGAGCAGCCAGCAGGCCGCCGTGCCGACGACCGTCATCGACATGCCCCACGCCAGCAGCTGGTTGAAGAGCCGGCGCGATTCCTCCGCCGAGTGGCCGGGCAGCGCGGCGATGCACAACGCGCCAATCGTGGACAGCGGGGAGAGATCCACCAGGTGACCGCCCACCACCATCGAGGATGCAATCGCCATCGGATCGCCGCCGCCCAGGCGCGTCACCAGACCGGGGATGGTGGGCAGGAACGCTGGTAGCACCACGCCCGACGTGCTGCTGTAGACCGACACGACGCCGGTCACAAACGCCACGACCGCCGTAACCGTCGAGGGTGTCGACACGCTGGCGAGCAGGTCGGTGAAGAGCGACATGCCTTGGGTCTTCTCGAGCACGCCGATGAGCACGGTGACACCGCACACCATCAGCACGACGCCCCACGGCATGCGCTTGATGGCTTCTTTCTCGTCGCCCGCCTTCGCAAGCGACAGGAACGTGGCGCCGGTCAGGGCGGCCATGCCAACCTGGAAGTTGAACACGATCACGCCAAGTACGACGGCTGCGAGCACGCCGAGCGTAAGCCAGTGTTGTGACTCGAAGGGGTCCTGCGGCGCCAGCGTCGCGCCGTCACCAGCCCGATGGTTCGTGAACAGCCGCCAGCCCCCAAACAGGAAGTAGGCGGCAAACGTCACCACGGCAT
>JANNEJ010000391.1:0-11301 GCA_031378585.1 Acidobacteriota bacterium
CAGTGGCAGTAAAAATAGTATGGATCCCGTTGGTGCTGGCGGCACTGGCCTCGTCGTGCGGCGGAGACAGCCCAACCAGGCCCACGCCGCCCATCGGGCTGCCGCCGCCGAGCGCGGCGCCAGTCACGATTCTTGCCGCCGGCGACATCGCGCGGTGCGGCGTGCCGGGAGCGGAGCTGACCGCTCGCCTGCTCGACCAGCTGCCTGGCATCGTGCTGGCGCTGGGCGATCTCGCTTACCAGAACGGGACGTTCCAGCAGTTTGCCGACTGCTATGCGCCCACCTGGGGACGGCATCGTGACCGGACGCGGCCGGCGCCGGGAAATCACGACTACGAGACGGCTGGCGCGGCCGCCTATTTCGCGTATTTCGAGGATTTAGCGGGCCCGCCGGGTGACGGGTTCTATTCGTTCGTCGCGGGCAGCTGGCGCATCATCTCGCTGAACTCGAACGTGCCGATGGGGCCAGGGTCGCCGCAACACGCGTGGCTCCAGCGCGAATTGCAGCAACCGGCACGGTGCACACTGGCGTACTGGCACTACCCGCTCATCAGCTCGGGCCCTAACGGCGACAACCCCAGTACCAAACCTCTGTGGGATCTGCTCTACGCGGCGGGCGCCGAGGTGGTGCTCAATGGGCACGACCACATCTACGAGCGCTACGTTCCGCAGAATCCCAATGGACAGATCGACCGTGACCGCGGCATCCGGCAGTTCATCGTGGGCACGGGGGGCGCGGAGTTGACCGGCATCGTGTCGCGGCGTCCCAACAGCGCAGCCACCCATGTGGGCCACGGCGTGTTGAAGCTGGTGCTCGACGACAACCGCTACGAGTGGCAGTTCATGCCGGTTCAGGGCACGGCGTTCAGCGATACTGGCTTCGACGTGTGCCACTAAAGAACAGGGACTAGGGGCTGGGGGTTGGGGCGTGCGCAGACGTGCGAGAGCGATCGCCTGGGATGCCGACGACCTCGCCGCCATCATTCCGCCACAGTACGCGCGGCCGCGGCGAGTGCGGCCTGGTGGCCGCGATCGTTTCCCGCGTGACTGTGCGACCATGCGGGCATGTCGCAGCGTTTCCGCCTCCTCACTGAGGCTCATGTCCGTTCGCTCCTTCCCCTGAACGACCTTGTGGCCGCGATGGAGACGGCCCTCGCGCGCTTTTCTGGTGGCGACGTGCTGCAGCCGGTACGCAGCGTGCTCATGGTGGGTCCGCAGAAGGCGTACTTCGGACTGATGCCGGCCTTTGTGGCCGACCCGCCGCAGCTCGGCGCCAAGCTCGTCACGGTGTTTGGCGGCAACGCCGCCAAGGGCCTGCCGTCGCACCTTGCAACCATCCTGCTGCTCGATCCAGACACCGGCAGCCTCATCGCGCTCATGGATGGGCGCTACATCACCGAAGCGCGTACCGCGGCGGTGTCGGCCGTGTCCGCACGGCACATGGCGGCCACCGGCGCCTCGTCGCTCGCGATCATCGGCACGGGCGTGCAGGCGCGGAGCCACCTCGAGGCGCTGGCACTGGTGCGCCCGCTCGCCGACGTGCGCGTGTGGAGCCCCCAGGCCCGCAGCCGCGAACGGTTCGTCAGCGACATGCAGGGCCACGCCGGAGGCGCGCTGCGGGCCACGTCGACGCCGGAAGACGCGGTACGTGGCGCCGCGATCGTGGTGCTGGTCACCGCGTCGTCAACGCCCGTGATCGAGGACGCGTGGGTCGGGCCGGGCGCCCACGTGATCTCGGTTGGCGCGTGCCGGCCGGATCATCGCGAGATGCCGCCGGGCCTCGTGGCGCGCGGACGCCTGGTCGTCGACTCGCGGGCCGCGGCGCTGGTCGAGTCGGGCGACGTCGTGCAGGGCATCGCCGAGGGCCGCTTTGCCGAAGCCCACATCGCAGGAGAACTCGGCGACGTGGTACTCGGCCGTGTGGTGGGCCGGCAGTCGACCGATGAGGTGACGATCTTCAAGTCGCTCGGCATGGCGGTGGAAGACGTGGCCGCGGCCGACCTCGTCTACCGGCGCGCGATCGAGACGGGCGCCGGCACCGAGCTCACGCTGTAGGGCAGCGGCACTGAACTTCTGCGAACGTTGCGACACGCTGACACTATGCCAATCAGCGCAGCGTGGGGCACGTCCCGAAGGCACTCGGCTAGAGCTTGAGAAACCGTTGCATGCGGCCGAGCAGGCTCGTGCGGGCGGGAACGTTCGCCTGGGCCGCGTCGGCCGCCGCCCGGGCCTCGGCCAGCCCCACGAGGCGCGCTGACACGACCTCGCTGACCTGCTCCACCAGACCTGGGCGCCGCACCGCCAGCTCGCGGAATCGCTCTGTCGTGATCTCGAGCAGCACAGCGTCGCCGGACGCCGTCACCGTGGCAGCCCGAGGTTCGCCAGTCAGCATCGACATCTCGCCGAAGAATCCGCCCTGCGAAATCACCGCCACCTCTTGCCCCGACGGCTCCAGTGACACGCGCACCCCGCCGTCGAGCACGACGAACATCGACTGCCCCTGGTCGCTCTGGCGCACGATGCGCTCGCCCGCGCCGAAGAGATGCTCGTGGCAACCTTCGGCCAGTCGCGCACACTCCACGTCGTCGAGTCCGGCAAAGAGGTCGATCTGAGCGAGCCGCACGGCCAACGCCTGGATCCGTGCCGGCGGACGTGTGCGTACTTCCTCGCGGCTGAATTCCACCTGCATCGGGTACGGAATCTCGATGCTGTGACGCTTGAACGTGTACCAGACGTTTGACCGCACTTGATCGCGCGCGATGGCGTCGCGCGCGTAGTCCGCGACCCAGAACCGCAAGCGATAGTTCACCGACGACGACGCGAACTCCTCGATGACCACGTCGGCTTCGGGCGACCGCAGCACGAGCGGGGCGTTGTCGAGGGCTTCGTGTAATGCCCGCTTTACGACATTGGGCGGCACATCGTAGCTGGCACCCACGACCACCTCCAGGCGCGAGGGCACCATGGGCTCGGAGTAGTTCAGGATCGGGTCCTTCGACATCACGCTGTTGGGCACGATGACGAACTGGCCGGCCTTGGTCAGTAGCTTCGTGGCGCGCCACGTCACTTCCTGGACCTTGCCCTCGAACTCGCCGACGCGAACCCAGTGGCCCACGCGGAACGGCTTCTCGACCTGGATCGCCAGCCCCGCAAACAGGTTGCCGAGGGTGTCCTGCAGCGCAAAGCCCACGACCACGGCGCCGACGGCGGAGGTCGTCAGCAGCTTCTCGTCGAGCAGCGCGGTGGCCGCCAGCGCAAAGAGCGCGATGACGATCACATCCTGCACGATCGCCGGCACACGCTCTGACACCCGGTCCTGCCGCCACGGATTGAAGATCAGGGCCACCGCACTCACGATGCCCGCCGCCGTGAGCAGCAAGCGCGCAAGGCCACCGACGACCTGCGGATCGCCGGCGCCCTGCAGCAGCGCCGTGTCGAGACCAATGGCGACGAGCAACAACACGGCCGCAAAGCCGAGCCGGCCGCGCATGTAGCGGCCGCGTACGGCCGCCAGCGACGTGAGCACGGCAACCAGGGCAATGACGGTGGCGACGCGTAGCTGCATGGTGTGGGGCAAGGCGCGGCGCTGTGGGCCTCGGGTGCGCGGCGCGGGGCCGCGCACGAGCCGCGAGCCCCTGGCCGCGAGCCGCTACTTCAGCCCGCCCGCCTTCTTGAACGCGGTCACGTCGGCAGCCGTCACGCTCACGGCCACCAGCGCGGGATTGGCCCCGCCCTTGGCGAGCCGATCTTCACTGCCGGCGCCTCTGGAGGCGCCCGAGCCGGTGACCTGCGCCGACTTCTGTTCGCCGCCACTCGGGCGCAGCCGGCCAGCCAGACCACCGAGGCCCTTCTTTTTGGGTTCTGCCTCGGCCGGCTTCGGCGCCGGGCCCGCGGCCCCTGACGACCCTGCTTCGATGGTCGCGATCTCGGTTGCGGCCACGGGTTTGAAGGTGATCGTGGACGTGTAGCGCGCCTCGACAGTGGCCGTGGCCGACAGCTTCGCTGACGCGATCTGTCTGGTCATCTTCTCGACGCGCTCTTTCGTCTCGGGATGCGAGGCAAAGAGACCGTTCTTGGCCGGCGCGGCGTCTTTGTTGCGCGCCATCAGCATGTTCAGGAAGCCGTTCATGCCCTGGGGCGCATAGCCCACGGTGTTGGCCATCGCGATGCCCTTCTCGTCGCTCTCGAGCTCTTCGCCGCGGCCGAACCCGCCTTCGACGACCTCGTAGGCCTTGTCGGCCAGCTTGCCCATGAGCGCGTTGTTGCCGGCCAGCGTCTCATCGGCGCCCATCTGCACGAGCTTGCCCTTCTGAATGGCGCGGATGGTGTGCCTCTCGGTGACGTGAACGATCTCGTGGCCCAGCACGCCGGCCAGTTCGGACTCGTCCTTCAAGTTCGCGAGGGCGCCCTTCGTGATGTGAATGAAGCCGCCCGGCGCGGCAAACGCATTCACCGCGTCGGTATCGAGCACGATGAACTTCCACGCCAGCCCGGGTTTGGTGCTCACCTGCGCCAACGCGGTGCCGACCAGCGTGACGTAGCGATGCGCGCCCGGATTCTGCGCCACGCCGTAGCGGGCCCGGATGCGCTGGCTCACCTCCGCGCCGAGTTGCGCTTCTTCGGCATCGGTCATCTCGACATCCTTGAACTGCTGTGCTTTCTTCAGGGCGCTCCCGAGCTTGCCGAGTTGCTCAGCGCCGGCCGGCGTGGCGGTCAGTACCAGGATCATTCCCAGCGCGAAGGTCACAACTATTCGTCGATGCATGTGCCTACCCTGTTCTACGGTTCCGTGCGTACTTCAAACACCGCGACCGACTTGGTCTTCCCCTTGACGGTCACGTCGCCCAGGGGCCGGATGTCGTACGTGCCCTTCAACTGTCGCCGGGTCGCCTCGGAAATGAGAATGCGCGTGCCAAAATCCTTGTTTAGCGACTCCAGCCGGGCTCCGAGGTTCACGTTGTCGCCGATCACGGTGTAGCTCATGATCGCATCGGACCCGATGTTACCGGCAATCATCTCACCAGTGTTCACCCCGATGCCGATGTCCAGTTCGGTCCGCCCTTCGACCGCCCACACCCGGTTCAGCTGCTTCAGTTCCCGCACCATGGCGAGGGCGGTCCGCACGGCGTGGTCGGCATGGTCAGGGTCGTCGAGGGGGGCTCCGTAGAGGGCCATCACCATATCGCCCACGAACTTGTCGATGGTCCCGCGGTGCGTGAAGACCACCTCCACCATGCGCGTGAAATACTGATTCAACTGCCGCACCAGGTCCTCGGCCTCCCCGCTCTCGGAGAGCGTCGTGAAACCGCGCATATCCGAAAACAGCACCGTCATCTCGCGGCGCTGGCCTCCAAGCACGGCCTCAGACGGACTGGCCAAGAGCTGCTGATAGACATCCTTGGAGACATAGCGGGAAAAGAGGCGCTTCACCCTGCGCTTCTCGCGGCCCTCGACAAGATACATCCAGGCCAGGTCGGCCAGGAACGTGAGCAGGCACGCCAGCACCGGCACGACGAGCGGCAGCCACTCTCCGAGCGCCAGGGCCCGGGTGGCGTACCACACCACGCCAGCCGACGCCGCCAGCGTCGCCAGCGCGGTCACCCACGGCGCCGCCAGAGCGCCGGCCGCGCCCACGGCCAGCGCGGGCATGAGCGTTAGGGCCGCAGTGCGCCACGGCGCCGCTGGTGCAATCGTCCGGCCGCTGAGCAGCCCGTCGATCACGTTGGCGTGCACCTCGGCGCCCGCCATGCGGCCTTCGCCAAGCGGCGTGGTGAAGAGATCCTTGAGTCCCTCCGCCGTCACGCCCACGACCACGATCTGATCCTTGAAGACGGCGGGATCGAGATGCGGCGTCTCGCCCGCCATCAGCTGCTGCTCGGCCAGGAAGAGATCCTGGAACGAGTAGCTCGCGTAGGTGGGCGTGTGGTCGGCCCGCATCGTGGGGCCGCGAAACGGCACGAGCGGACGCCACACCGACTGCGCGGGTCCGTAGTAGTCGGGCACCACCTGCTCGATCCACGGCACACGGGCATCACCCAGCCGCAGCGTGGCGCGCGAGGCCGAGACCTGATCGGGCGTCGTGCCCGTGGCCACGAGCGCCACCGCCAGTGGCAGCGACGGCACGACACGGTCGCCCACGGCCACAAACGGCACCGACCGGCGCAGGGGTCCATCGAGGTCGTAGGCCATGCGTGCGTGGCCGATACCGCGTGCGGCTTTGGCGAGCGCCGGAAACGGCGGCACAATCAACGGACGCCGCTCCGCAAAGCCCTGCACGGGCCAGCGGACCGATAGGGCGGCGATGCCATCGAGGGCCGGCGCGGCCGAGGCGTTGGCCAGGACGGTCGTCTCGCTCGACGCTTCCGCGACGAGAATCACGTTCCCCGCCTCGCGCACCGCATCGACGAGCGCCTGATCCGACTCAGCGCCCGTCCACGTGGTGCCGCCGATGTCGGTCGTGGTCTTGTCGCCTTCCGAGAACAGCACGTCGTAGGCCACCAGCCGGGCCGGACCGCGCTTCAGAAAGTTGACGAGCACCGCATGCACCATGCGGGGCCAGGGCCAGCGCCCCACGAGCGGCTCGAGCTGCCGGATCGAGTGATCGTCGATGAGCACCATCGCGATGCGCGGCGAGGCGCCGGCGCCGGTCGCCACGGCGCGCATGCGGGCATCGTAGGTCTTGAGCTCGAGCGTCTGCACCAGGCCGATGCGGCCCAGCGCGCTCGCAAGCAGAGCCGAGGCGAGCGCCAAGCCCAGCGCGACCAACCAGCGGGTCATGGCCGGTGAGGGTGTCAGGGAATTGCATGGGCGTCAACCGGCACCGGTATCATCGGACTGGCATGCACGTCACGGCACGATTCCAGAACGCTCCGCCGCCGCTCGCGCCGGACCTCACCCACTCCGCCTGGCAGGCCGCGGCGGTCCTGCCGCTGGCGCGCACCTGGCGCGGCGAGGCAGCGCCGGCTGGTCTCCGCACGACCGCGCGGGCGCTGTGGACGGGGGGCCACCTGTGGTTTGCGTTCGAGTGCGGCTTCACGGAACTCGACGTGGATACCGACTTCGACCTCGCCGGCGAGCGGGTGGCCCTGTGGGAACGCGACGTCTGCGAGGCGTTCGTCCGCTCGCCGCGCGAGCCTCGGTCCAACAGCTACAAAGAGTTCGAGATCGCGCCCACGGGCCAGTGGTGCGACCTGGCGATTCATCGGACGCGGGTCGACGTGGATTGGCGATGGCAGAGCGGCATGGAGACGGCCGCCGAGGTGGATCACGACCTCGGCGTGTGGCGCGCCGTGATGCGCATTCCGTTTGCGGCGTTCGGCGTCACTCCCGAAGCTGGCGACCGGTGGCACCTCAACCTGTTCCGCATCAGTCGCCTGAACGGCGAGCGCCAGTATCTGGCCTACGCGCCGACCGGCACCGACACGCCCGACTTCCACGTGCCCGATCGATTCGTGCCCCTGGTGTTCGCGCGCTGATCCGTGCGCAGCCACGGCCAGGTGCCGTGAGGACAGCACTGTTCTGGAGAGACCATACAGGTGAGGTTGGTGCCGCTTGACGCCGTGCGGGGTGTTCTGCGCCACGGCTCAGGTCGGTAAGCCGAAGCTTGGGCCGCGCACGTGCGGTTCGTCGTCTGGCTGAGGCAAGGCGGCACGCTTGTGTCGACCGACGTCTTTGCGTACGCTGCTGGTATGTACGCAACAGCCATCGTTGACGGCAAAGTGGTCCGGTTTAAGCTGTCCCCCGGGTTGGCACGCGCCCACCGCGAGCATCGGGGGCAGATCTTGACCGACGCCGATGCCGTGGCGACGGTCGAATTGAAGCGCCGAGAGCGCGCGCTCCGGCGCGCGAGACCGTACGTTGCGAGTCGTTCTTGACACGTGCATTCTGAAGCTGGCCACCTTTCCGGCCGAGGACAACGCGTCCGCGCTGATCTTCGCGCTGGTCCGCGCCGGCCTGGTCGAGGCCTGGGTGAGCCCAGCCATGCTGGAAGAGCACGCGGACGTCTTGAGCGACAATCCTGAGTTCGTGGCCGAAATTGTGGCCGCGTGTGCCGTGTGTTGTCCGCTCACGGAGTTGAGCGTGATTCGACACGAACCCGACAATCGCTTTCTTGAGTGCGCGCTGGCCGTGCGGGCGGACTTTCTGGTCACCGTCAACACGGCCCCAGGGCACTTCGATCGTAAGCACTTCGGCCCGGTCCGTGTCGTTCGTCCGCGCGAGTTTCTTGGTCTGCCGGAGGTGGGGCGATTGGTCGCAACGCTCGTCCGAACGGTGGGTGGCCCGCGCGGCGGTTAGCCGTTCGGGATGGCGCCTCAGCCCGTGACCCGGCGGGCCTGCGGCCGGTTGGAGTAGCGCGGGCACAGGTCGGTCCCATCGGAGCCAGCCCGCGCATAGTTTCAAGTTCTTTCAAGATCGACCGGGCGAGCCGCACGGCGTGGCTGCCGGCGGCGCCACGAAGAAACCGGGAAACTGTTCGGGAGGAAGAGCTTAGGAGGTTGGTACCGGTACGGGGATTCGAACCCCGGTTACATGGCTGAGAACCACGTGTCCTGACCCCTAGACGATACCGGCACACACCTGGGGTTGAGTCGAGACCCCCAGGAACCCTAAACGGTACTCGCGGCATCGGCGCCGTGTCAACCGAACCGTGTCGCAAGGGCGCCATCCTCGCGCCCGATCGAATTATGATCGACACATGCAGTTGGTGCGACGCGCGCTCGTTCTGATTCTCGTCGTCGGCCTCGGCAGCATCGTGGCGGCGTGGTTCCTGGCCGGACGCGAGGCCGGGCCGGCCATCGAAATCAAGACCCCGGACAAGTTCATCGGCCAGGCCGGGTCACTCGAGATGTTCGTGGACGCGCCCGGAGGCGCGCTCACGCGTCTCACAGCAACCGTGAGCCAGAACGGCCAGGACATGCCCGTATTCTCGCTCGACGACCCGCAGGGCGCAGCCGGTGACGTGAAGCAGGCCTCGTCCGACCGCCTGTGGGTGATTCGCCCACTGGGAAAGACGTCGCAGCCCGCGCTCGTGGCCGGCACAGCGACCCTGACCGTGACGGCGGCGCGCCCGGTGCTCTTCGGCCTTCGTCAGGCCGTGTCGTCGGTGACGCGCGACGTGACGGTGCGGCTCGAGCCGCCGCGCGTGGCCGTGGTGTCGATTCACCACTTCCTGAACCTGGGCGGCTCCGAATTTGCCGTGCTGCGCGCCACGCCGCCCGACGCAGGCGCAGGCGTGCGCGTCGGCACCGCGTCGTTCCCGGCCTTCCCCGGCGCGGCCGTGGGCCTGGCCGACCCCGCACTCAGGGTGGCGTTCTTCGCGCTGCCCTTCGATCAGGACGCCGCTACGCCGGTCACGGTGTTCGCGCGCGACGAGGCCGGGAACGAAGCAACCGCCACTCTCGACCGCAAGCCGTTTGCCAAGACGTTCCAGCGGTCGCGCATTCCACTCGATACGGCGTTCCTCTCGCGCGTGGTGCCGGCCATCGCCGCGAACACGCCGGCGCTCGGCCTGCCGGCCAGTGGCGGCGACAATCTGCTTGCCGCATTCCTCACCATCAACCGCGACCTGCGCCAGCAGAACAACGCGACCATCGCGGCGCTGGCGGCCAAGACCGCGCCAGAAATGCGGTGGACCGAGGCGTTTGCGCAGCTGGGCAACACCCAGGTGGAGTCGCGCTTCGCCGATCACCGCACCTACCTGTACGAGGGCAAAGAGGTCGACCAGCAAACACATCTGGGGTTCGACCTGGCTTCCACCGCGCAGGCACCAGTCACCGCGTCGAATCGCGGCGTGGTCGTGCATGCAGCCTATCTCGGCATCTACGGCAATTGCGTCGTCGTCGACCACGGCCTGGGCGTGCAGTCGCTCTATGCCCACATGTCGTCATTTGACGTGAAGGACGGCGACACGGTGGACAAGGGTCAGACGCTCGGCCGCTCGGGCACGACCGGGCTGGCCGGCGGCGACCACCTGCACTTCACGATGCTCGTCGGCGGCGTGCAGGTGAATCCGGTGGAATGGTGGGACGGCCACTGGATGGAAGACCGCGTGTTCCGAAAGATCCGCGAGGCGGGCGGCACCGCGCCGGCCGCGGCTACCCAGAAGTGATGACGAGCCTGCTTCGCGCGCGTGAGACGTGGCGCGGCGCGGCAATCGCGCTCGTATTGAGCGCGGCCGGCCTGGCCGCCGGTTGCGGAGGCGCCGCCTCGAAGACCTCGCCGGCCTCTGCGGCAACGACGCTCGATCCCACCACCACCGGCACGCTTACCGGCACGGTGCGGCTCGAGGGCGTGCCTCCGGCCGCCCAGATGATTCGCATGGACGGCGACAAGACCTGCGCCACGCTCGTGCCCGGCGCACAGCGCGCCACAGAACGCTACGTGGTGGGCAGTGGCGGCACCTTGGCCAACGTCTTTGTCTACGTGAAGACGGGTCTAAACGGGCGCAGCTTCCCCGTGCCGGCCGCACCGGTGGTGCTCGATCAGGAGCAGTGCTGGTACACGCCGCGCGTCCTGGGCGTGCGCGTGGGACAGCCCTTCCAGGTGCTCAACTCCGATCCGCTGCTGCACAACGTGCGCGCGGCCTCGACCGTGAACGAGCCGTTCAACCAGGGACAGCCCGTGCGCGGCGTACGCTACAGCCACACGTTCTCGACCGAGGAAGTCATGGTGCCGTTCAAGTGCGACGTGCACGCCTGGATGGACGCGTGGGTCGGCGTCGTGAACCATCCCTACTTCGCGGTCACGGGCGTCGACGGCGCGTTCTCGCTGCCGAATCTACCCGCCGGGAGCTACACCGTCGAGGCGTGGCATGAAGCCGCCGGCACGATGACCGGCACCGCCACCGTCACACCGCGTGGTACGGCAACCCTGGCGCTCAGCTTCACGGTGCCTGCCGCATGAGCACGAGCGCCGACCACGCCTCGGAGGCACGCGGGCTCGCACCGGCGCCGGGCGTCGCGGCCGTGCGCACGCCACCAGTGTGGGCCGACTACCTGCAGCTCACGAAGCCGCGCCTGAACCTGCTCGTGGTGCTCACCACGCTGGCGGGCTTCTACCTCGGGATGGACGATCAGTCGTTGCTCGTCACGCTCGTGCACACGGTCGTGGGGACCACGCTCGTGGCCGGCGGCGCATCGGTGCTGAATCAGCTGTGGGAGAAAGACACCGATCGCCTGATGCGGCGCACGCGCACGCGCCCGCTGCCCTCGGAGCGGCTGCAGCCGCGGCCGGCGCTGTGGTTTGGCCTCGCGCTCGTGGCGCTGGGCCTGGCGCAGCTGTGGGCCTTCGCCAACCCCCTGAC
>JANNEJ010000413.1:0-4098 GCA_031378585.1 Acidobacteriota bacterium
GCCGGGCGCGCAGTGTACCCGCGGCCCAGGCAATGGCGCCACCCATTGTGGCCGCCGCCGCCCAGGGATCGACCGTGGGCGCACCGGAGGAAGGCCACAGCAGCAACAGCGATCCGGCAAAGCCCAGCGCCACGCCAATCCCGGTGCGAGTTGATGGCCTCCGTCTCGCGCCAAAGACCCAGTCGAGCGCCACGATCCAGAGGGGAATCGTGGCCGCCAGCAGTGCCGTGATGCCAGACGGATTGCGCTGCGACGCCCAACTGATGCTGCCGTGGTTCACGAGGAACATCAGCACGCCGACGACAAAGGCCTGCCGTACCGCCCCGAACGTGGGACCAGTGCCTCCGCGGGCCACGCCCAACGCGACCAGAAGCGCCCCGGCCACGAGATTTCTCGCGGCGCCGGTGAGGAACGGTGGAATGGACACCACCGCGAACCGTACCGCCAGGAACGTGGACCCCCATACCAGATAAATCACCGCAAAGGCCGCCAGCACGAGGGGCCACGAGGGTGCGTCGGACGCCGAAGGCGACTTCACGGTCTGGCCATCGTGTCATACGGCTCAGACTGGGGCGTTCTACGCGCCAGGGTCCATGGCGGATGTCAGCCATTGCCGCATGTCGGATTCCGGCGCCACCCCCGCCTGCTGGTGCACGACCCGGCCGTGTCGCAGCACCACGAAGTTGGGGATGCCGCGCACGCCGTAGCGCGCGGCCAGGTCCGGATGCGCCTCGGTATCGACCTTCACGACCAGCGCGCGTCCGGCCATCGCCGCGGCCACTGCGGCCACCGCGGGTGCCGCCATCCGGCACGGCCCGCACCAGGCGGCCCAGAAATCCACGAGCACGGGCACGGTGGCGGAGCCAACCACCTCGTCAAAGGCTGGCACGTCGACCTCTACTGGCTGCGACACGGGCGGCAACGCGGCCTGGCACGCGCCGCATCGGCCCTGGTCGGCCAGGTGGCGAGCGGGCACCCGGTTGGCGCGACCGCAGGTGGGACAGGTTCTGGTCATGGCCGGCGTCTCCGATAACGTCGATGCACCCGGCGTGCCAAAGGCGCCATGCCAGAGTGCGTGGCCGCACGCGGGTGGTCGAGGGCACGCGGCCGCCGGCATTGCGGATTCTTCCCCTGCGCCTGAACCCCAGCCCCGATAGAATGCGCCCATGACGCGTTTCAGGGTGCTGGCGAAAGCGGCGGTGGTGGTCGGGGCGGTGGTGATGACGGCGAGCCCACTCGGGGCCGAGCGTCAGCGCCGGCGGTCTCGAGTCGTCGGGCCCGCCGCGCCGCTCTTTGAGGTGTTCGAGCGAAGCATCCTCGACCTGCAGGCCGCCCAGACCGATGGCCGGGTGACCTCGCGGGGGCTCGTCGACGCGTACCTGGCACGCATTGCGGCATACGATCAGGCCGGTCCCAGGCTGAACGCCCTGGTTCAGATCAACCCGCGCGCCTACGACGAGGCCGACGTGCTCGACCGCGAGCGCGCCGCGACGGGTCCTCGAGGTCCGCTGCACGGCATTCCGGTGCTGGTGAAGGACAACTACGACACCGCTGGTCTCGCTACCACGGGCGGTGCGCTCGGGCTCGCCACGCTCATACCGGCAACGGATGCGTTTCAGGTGACCCGCCTGCGCGCGGCCGGCGCCGTCATCCTCGGCAAGACCACCATGCATGAACTCGCGGCCGGCATCACCACCATCTCGTCGCTCACCGGCCAGACGCGCAACCCCTACGACCTCATGCGGGTGCCGGGTGGCTCGAGTGGCGGCACGGGCGCCGCGGTCGCGGCCAGCTTCGGCGCGGCAGGCATGGGCAGCGACACGTGCGGATCGATTCGGATCCCGGCGGCGAATCAGAATCTGGTGGGACTGCGCGCCACACGCGGGCTGTCGAGCCGTACCGGCGTGATGCCGCTCTCGGGCACGCAGGACGTGGCGGGGCCGCTCGCGCGCACGGTCACCGATCTGGCGCTGATGCTCGACGCCACGGTGGGGCCGGACCCCGCCGATGCCATCACCGCCGGCGCGGCCGCGCACGTGCCGCGCTCGTATCGCGATGGACTTGTCGGCGCCACGCTCAAGGGCGCCCGCATCGGTGTACTGCGCGCGCTGTTTGGGACGACGCCCGAAGACGACGAGGTGGACCAGATCGTCCGCAAGGCGCTCGACGCCATGAAGGCGCAGGGCGCCGAGGTGGTGGATGTGACCGTGCCTGGGCTTGACGACCTGTTGCGCGACAGCAGCGTGATCGGCGACGAGTTCAAGTTCGACCTGGCCGCGTACCTGGCCAAGCACCCCGGTGCGCCGGTGACCTCACTGGGCGAAATTCTGGAACGAGGCCTGCATCACGACGCGCTCGACCAGACGTTCCGTCTGCGCAACGCGCCCGAAAGTCGCGACACCGAGCACTATCGACAGGCCCTGCTCAAGCGCCGGGCGTTGCGCGAGGCCGTCGTCACCACGCTCGAGAGTCTGCGGCTGGACGCGGTGGCGTATCCGACCCTGCGGCGTAAACCCGCGCTCATCGGCCAAGCGCAGATCGGCACCACCTGTCAGTTGAGCGCCACGACCGGTCTGCCGGCGCTCTCGATGCCGGCGGGCTCTACCGTGGACGGCCTGCCGATTGGCGTAGAGCTGCTCGGCGGGGCGTTTGCGGAGCCCAGGCTGCTCAATCTGGCCTACGCCTGGGAATCGGTCACGTCGCCGCGGCGAGCGCCTTTCAGCACGCCGCCGCTCGTGAACGGCGCGGCGCCCCCGCCGGCGGCCTTCACGGTCGCGATCGGCGAGGCTGCGCCCGGTCCCGCGGCGCGGGTGCAGTTTGACTACGACCGCACCACCGGCCTGCTCACCTACCGCGCCACGGCCACGGCCCCAGTCGGCGACCGTCTGCTCGCGCTCACCCTGCAGCGCAGCGTCGGAGACGGCCCGGGGCCCATCGTGGCGCACCTGCTGACGCGAGGCCAGACCACGGCGACGGTCTCGCTGGCCATGCGCGGCCGCGACCGCGAGGATCTGGTGGCGGGGCGTCTGTACCTGCACCTGTATTCCGAGCGCGTGCCGCTTGGTGTAGCCCGAGTGGCGTTGCGCGTGTCCTGACGTCTGGAACCCAGACGCGTGCGGCGGCCGGCCGCACGAGGCCGCGGACCCATCGCAGGGGCCGGCTACCTCAGCCGTGGTGGTGGCGGTGGCGGTGGCGGGGGTGTTGGCCCGAAGATGACCGGCCCGGATTGGCATGAGGAAGAAAAGTCATCCGAGACGCTGCCAATCGGATTAGTATTGGGCCGTTTACATCGCGCGCCGCACCGGCCATGTCGGCCGGGTCCGGATGCCGCCGCCGGAGACACCACATGTCGAAGCAACAGGGACTAGGGCGCAGGTCGTTCCTTCAGAATGCGGGCATGACGGCGCTGCTCGGCGCCGTAAGTGGCGGGGTGCCGTCGGTGGCCGCTGCCGCAGCCGGCGGGTTTGCGCCGGGCGCGGGCGGCAAGTACGACTTCGACACGCCGTACAACCGCTTCGGCACCAACTCGGTCAAGTACGACCAGCAGATTCGCGTGTTCGGCAAGGACTCGGTCCAGGTCGGCATGGGCATCGCCGACATCGACTTCAAGGCGGCGCCGTCCATCACCAAGGCGCTCATGGACCGGATGCAACACGAGAACTGGGGCTATCTGGATATGCCCCCGGCCTTCGCCGAGGGCATCAGCGCCTGGAACAAGAAGCACTACGGCGTCACGATCGAGCCCTCGCAGCTGGTGATCGCGGCCGGCGTGCATCCCGCTCTCATCGCGACGCTGAAGGCGTTCTCGCCCAAGGGCACGAAAGTGCTGCTGCAGACGCCGACCTACAACGGCTTCTACGGCGACCTCACCGCCAGCCAGACGCTGGCCGAGGAAGTGAAGCTGAAGCGCGGCGCCGGCGGGAAGTTCGAGATGGACTTCGAGGCGTTCGAAAAGCAGATCAGCGTCGACACGAACTCCTTCATTCTCTGCAATCCCCAGAACCCGACCGGCAACTGCTGGAGCGCCGAAGACCTGCTCCGGATTGGCGAGATCTGCCTGAAGCACCGCGTCGTGGTGCTGGCCGACGAAATCCACTG
>JANNEJ010000448.1:0-6861 GCA_031378585.1 Acidobacteriota bacterium
CGCTGAACTTGGGGTAGTTGAAGAGCTGCTCGAGCCGCGCGGTGAGCTTGGCGCGGAACGGGATGGTCTCGAAGTGCGCGAACGTGACGGCGTTCTGCGCCTCGACCCAGGCGGCGGTCTCGGCGGAGCGGTCGTCCTCGAGCCACCGATACGGATCGGGTACCGCGACGCCGTGATAGGTATCGACGTGGTCGACCTTCTTCGTTTGGGGGTAGCTCATGCGCGGCGGCTCCGGGGACGAACAGGCCGCCACACCCAAGACAAGCCCAATGCCAACCGACCTTCTGAGCATCGCATCTCCTAACGCACGCCCTTGTAGCCCGGGCCGCGCAGCGGGCGTCCCGGTCGCTCGGCCGTGATGGCGCCCTTGGCGACGACCGCTTTGCCATTGACCAGCACGTAGTTCAAGCCGGTCGAATATCTGTTGGGCTGCTCGAAGGTCGCCACGTCTTTCACCGTGGCCGGGTCGAACACGACGAGGTCGGCAAACATGCCGGCCCGCACCAGTCCGCGGTCGGTGATGCCCACGCGAATCGCCGCCTGTGAGGACATCTTCCGCACAGCTTCTTCGAGAGTGAGGACGCCGTCCTCGCGCACGTACTTGCCCAGCACACGGGTGAACGTGCCCCACGACCGTGGATGCGACTTGGACTCCGACAGCCGGCCGTCTTCGGCCCGCGCCCCGGAGTCGGTGTCGAACGACACCCAGGGCGTGCGCATCGCCTCGACCACGTCACGCTCTCGCATGATCGAGATAATCACGTCCGACTGGGCTTTGTCCGCAATGACGAGGTCGATGGCCGCATCGCGCGGGTCCTTCCCCATCGCGGCGCCGATTTGCACGAAGTTCATGCCTTCGTACTTGCGCAACGCCGGATCGAGCACCGTGCTCAGCATGACGCCCGAGGGACCGCCCGATCCGTACCACTGATTCTCGAACGCCGCATTGGGGTCGTCCATATCGCGTTTCACACGGGCGCGCGTCACTGGGTCCTGCAGCCGGGTGATCATGGCAGCCGTGCCGCCCTCGCGCACCCAGACTGGCAGGCACGCGTCGAGGCCATTGGACGCGCGGTCGTAGGGATAGATGTTGGCCGTGACGCGCAGGCCCTTGGCCCGCGCCGCTTCGAGGCGCCGGAGCACCTCGGTCATCTTGCCCCAGTTGGCCTTGTAGGCCGTCTTCAGGTGCCAGATCTCGGCGGGAATGTTGGCCCGTTCGGCAATCGCCAGGACCTCGTCGATCGACTCGAAGACCTTGTTGCCTTCCGAGCGCTGGTGCGTGATGTAGATGCCGCCGTGCTCTGCCGCCGTCTTGGCCAGCTCCACGAGTTCGTCGGTCGTGGAAAACCGGTTCGGGATGTACTGTAACGACGAGCTGATGCCGAGCGCGCCGTCGGCCATGGCCTCGGCCACGAGCGTCTTCATCTTCGCGATCTCGTCGGCGGTGGCGACGCGGTCCTCCTTGCCCACCACGTAGTCGCGCAGCCCCCCTGAACCCACGAACGTGCCGACGTTAATCGCTGAGGTGGATGCAGACAGCCGCGCGAAGTACTCGCCCAGGGTCCGCCAATCCTGAGCGATCCCGAAAGCGTCGTAGCTGGCCTTGCGGTCGGCGATCATCCGGTCGTTCACGGGCGCGATCGACACGCCCTCGCCGGTGATCTCGGTCGTGATGCCTTGCGTGATCTTGCTGGCCGCGCGGGAGTCGACGAGCACGTTGAACTCCGACTGCCCCAGCAGGTCGATGAACCCGGGCGCCACGACCTGCCCCGTCGCGTCGATGCGTGTTGTGGCCTGCGCGCCCGACAGGTTGCCGATCGCCGTGATGCGATCGCCCGTGATGCCAACATCGGCATGGAACCACGGGGCGCCAGTGCCGTCCACTACGCGCCCGTTCGCAATCACGACGTCGAAGGCCGGTGCGGATGGCGCCGCGGTGAACGCTGTGGCCGTAGTCGCCGGTGCCTGTGGGGCGCCTCCACACGCTGCTGACGCCGCCACAATTCCGACGAGACAGAGCACCCTGCGCGAATACCTCGTGAACATGCGGCCGATTGTAGCGTCTTCGGCTGAACAGATGACGTGCGGCTCTACACTGGCACGCATGCGCCCGTTCCGACCGCTGACGCCACTGGCCGGCCTCGTCCTCCTGCTGCTCGCCGCGACGGCCGTTCCCTACGCCGCGCCTGAACCGGCTCGCGGCGGGCTGGCCAACGTGCGGCGTCCGTATCTGGGCGTCACGCTCATCTCGCGCGTGGTCACCAGTCCGCGTCTGGCTCGCCTGCACGTCGCGCAGGTGGACCTGCGGGCGCCGGGCGTGCAGATCGCCCTGACGCCGCCGGCCGGTGGCCGTGAGGTCGTGCGCGAGCGCACCGTGGACGCGCTGGTTCGGGCGAACGCGCAGCTGGCGGTGAATGTCCATTTCTTCCTGCCCTTCCCGTCGGACGACCCCGAGGCGTGGATCCTCGGCCTGGCCGCCACCGACGGCCGCGTGTTCTCGGACTTCGAGATCCCGGAGCAACGCTACGCGCTTGTCGCACACGCCCCGGCGCTCACTATCGACCGCTACAACCGCGCCCGGATCGTCCACCATCGGGCCGGGCGCAACGGCCGGCGGGTGCGCGAACGCGTCACGCTGTGGAACGCCGTGGCGGGGTCAGCGCAGATCGTGACGAGCGGCCGGGTCACAATCCCTGTCTACCGCGACGACGCGCATCCCCGGGGCCTGCTCACGCCGGGTCCCGACGAGCGCTACTCGAACGCCCGCTCGTGGTACGACGTGGTGACTTCGCGCACCGTGGCAGGGCTCTCACGCGATCGACGCGTTCTTACGCTGGTGGCGGCAGAGGGTCGCGGCGGTACCGAGGGCCTGACCGTCGGCGAGCTCGCCGCGCTCCTGGCGCTGGACTACGGCGTGTGGGACGCTATCAACCTCGATGGCGGCGGGTCCACGACGATGGCATGGATCGACCCGGCCACGGAGCTGCCGGCGTTGTTGAACACGTCGTCGGACAGTCCTTCCGGCCGGCGGGTGGCCAACAGCCTGCTGGTGTTTGCGCGTCGGATGGCGCCGTAGTCTGGCCGCTCGAGTCCGGTACGCCGCCGGAGAGCGGCGCCAGTGTCACGGTCACAACCGGCGGCCGCTTGAAGCCGCCGCCGGTCAGGACATCGAGTGTCATCGACGCGATGAACCACGAGGCCGCCCACGCGGCCCATTGGCCAGTCGAATCCATCCGACATCCAGCCACTTTCCTTTTTCGACACGGAGATGCGGGCCGCCGTATAGCCCACCTTGTCGATGATCAACACTGCGACACCTCGTCGTCGCATTCGTACGGTCGTGGGTGTGGAGCCCACGTCCGCGCCGTTCAGACGGATGGAGGCCGACGGTTCTGACAGCACGAGGACCTCTTGATGCCGCCCGTTGACCATCGTGGCGCACCCTGTGGCCGCCAGGGCAGTGGCACGGAGCAAAGCGTTCAACGTACCCGTCCACGACCATGGCGTGAGTCGACCCGGCCACGGAGCTGCCGGCGTTGTTGAACACGTCGTCGGACAATCCTTCGGCCGCCGGGTAGCCAGCAGCCTGGTGGTGTTCGCGCGTCCCGCTGGGCTGCACTGACCAAGACGTCCCCGACTCGCACGCGACGAAGGATCCGCGCCGGAACTGTCCGCCGCGACAACGGTCGGCCCGACTCAGGGCGCCGGTGCTAGCGCCGGTGCCCAGTGCCCGCTGAGGTCGCGGAACCAGTTAACCGTCACACAGAACTCGACTGGACGCGCTGGCTCGGCGTCCTGCGCAATGAGCATGAACCGGCCGTCGGCCGTGACGTCGTAGTTGGGAAGGCCGGTGACGGCTCCCGAGAGGTATGGCCCGTCGCACACACGTCGAGGCTGCCCCACGGTCGGTCGGACGCCGTCAGTGAAATCGACGCTCATGATGCTGGACCCCGAGCGGTAGTACAGACGCCGGCCATCGCGCGCCCAGACTGGCTCGGCGCCGCCACTCGCGCTGATCGGGATCCTGTGGGAGGCATCCGGAAACGACACGATGTAGACCTCCATCCGGCCCGACTCATTGGCGGAGTAGGCTACCCACCGATCGTCAGGCGAGAGGGCTGGGCCGTACTCGTCGAACCGGGACTTGAGGAAGGGCGTTGGCGCCGTACCCGTGCGTGGCTGGCACATCCAGATGTCGGCGCCGGTGTCGGGGTGGTACTCGGTGAAGAGCAGCGTAGCCCCGTCGGACGACCACGAGCCCGGGACGAGATCGAAATCGCCGGCGATGATGCGTTCGTCGGGACCTGTCCCGTCGGCCGCGCGCCAGTAGATCTGACAAGGCCCCGTGCGATTGGAGCTGAACGTGAGGCGTCGCCCGTCCGGTGTCCAGATCGGCGCGAAGTTGTCGGCCTCGGAGGTCGCGCGGGTCAGCGTCTCGCGTTCGATGTCGTAGACCCAGATGTCGTTGCTGGCGGCACGGATCCCGAGTGCCAGGCTCCGGCCGTCTGGCGAGAGGCGAGGCTCTTCGATGGCGCGTTCGGCGATCGGCAGGGTCTCGACCCGGCCGGACAGATCGAGCTGCACCATGCGGCGGTGCACGTGTCGCGCTTCTCCGGTCAAATGGACGAGGCAGCCGGTGTCGGAGACCGAGAACTGACCGGCGCCAGTGGGCTGGGCCATGACCCGGTCCACCACCGGAACGGCCGCGCCGACGACCGGCAGTCCGTCGGGACCGCACGGAACCGCGAGCAAGGATCCGCCCCGCATGTAGACGACATGGCCGGTGGGTAGGCGTCGTGCGCACGTGCCATTGCGCAGTAGCACGCGCCGCTCGGCACCGCCGATCGGCGCAAGGGCGATGATGCCCTCGTCGAACGACGAGACTCCGGCGCGGGCCACCGTGAACAGGACGTCGATGCCGTTGGCGAGGACGTGCGGCCACCGGTGGGTGCGATCTCCCTGGTCGAAGTCGAGCGTCGTGGCCGGACGCGGATCGCCGCCGCCGGCTGACACGGCCACCAGGCCAGACGCAGGGGTCGGCGCGAAGACAATCTCGTGACGGGCGCTCCATGACGCTCCCCGGGTTTCGCTTCCCGCCTCGCACACGTCCAGAGCCGTGCCCCCCGACGCCAGCACTTTACGCAGCCGGCCGTCGGCAAAAAAGCCCACCCAACGGCTGTCAGGCGAGAAGAAGGGCGAGTATGCCGTCCCGGTCCACAACACGTGGTCTGATGCCCTGCGGTCCAGACGGCGAAGCCGCAAGAACGTGTCGTTGGACGTTCTCGCCACGTACGCGAGCGAGGCGCCGTCAGGTGAGACGGCAAATGGCGGACAGGGACCAAGGACCAGCGTCACGTCAATGCCGAGCGACAGCGTCAACCACAGCGGGCCGTCGCTGGTCGCGGATGCCGCCGGGGCCCCGGTGTCGGGCATGGCCGGCGCGCCGAACGGGCCGTACACTTCCCGGACCTTGGCGACGAACTGATACCCGCGGCGCGGCAGTGTGGCGATGTAGCGCGGGTCGCGCCGGCCTTCGCCGAGCAGCTTCCGGAGGAGGAAGATCTGCTGAGTGAGATTCCCGTCCTCGACTGCGGTGTCGGGCCACACCTGGTGCATCAGCTCGTCTTTCTCGACGACGCGGGCATGATTCCGCGCCAGCACCGCGAGCGTCTCGAACATCTTCGCCGTGAGGGCCAGCGTCACGCCGTCCTTCGAGAGCCGCCGGGCGCCAAGGTCGAGCGAGAATGGACCGAACTGCAGGTGAACATCAGTCATGGGGAGTGCCTGTGGACCACCACGACAACGTGTGAGATTAATTGAGCCGCCGCCTGAGGACTTCCGCCGGCGGCCTGGGCGATTGTATGCCGGTTGGCGATGGCCGCTGACACGAGGAGGCTCATCATGGTGTTCATGGTCGAACGGGATCTTCCGGGAATCACTTCCGATCAACTGGCTGGCGCCCAGCGCGCCGCTATCGAGGGCTCGCAGAAGTCGACGAGCGGGGGCGCTCCCGTACGCTACATCCGCAGCACGTTCGTGCCGGGTGAGGCTCGGTGCATGTGCCTGTTTGAGGCCGCCAGCCAGGACGCCGTCCGCGACGTCAACGAGCTGGCGGGGCTGCCGTTCACGCGAATCGTCGAGGCGCTCGATCTGACGCCGGCGAGCTGACGTTCCGCCGGCACCCTGAGGTGGTTGTCCCGAGCCGGCCGTGAGCTGGCTAGCGCGGCGGCTGGCTCGGCACTTCCTGCAGGTCCACGTAGCCCACGCCCTCGCGCACCGTGATCCGCGTGCCAAACGGCGTCGACAGCCGTGTGAGGTCGCTGAAGATCTTCGCGGCCAAGGGCGCATCCGCCAGCAATGGCCGTCCGCGCACCTGGCGCGCGGCGCCGAAGCCCAGGCCGATGGGATGCAGCGCCAGCTCCACCAGCCGCTCGCCGTCGAAGCGTGGCATCGCCACCACCGACTCCCAGATCAGCCGGTCGGCCGGAAAGCCCGACTTGTCGAAGTTGTAGCGGCGATTGAGGTAGTCGTTGGCCTGCGCGTCATTGCCGAGGTTCTGCTCTTCGTAGTTGTCGCTCGGATAGCGCAACACCGTCTCGTTCTGGAAAATGAAATTGGCCAGGCTGTACATGATCGGCTTGCCCTTGTACACCTCGATGCCGCGCAGCACGTGCGGCCCGTGCACCACGAACAGATCGGCGCCCGCATCGACCATGGCACGCGCAAAGGTGGGCAGGAACTGCGGAGGCTCGGTCATGCCGGCGCGGCCGGACTCGTGCGCGTGAATCGACACGACCACGTAGTCCGCCAGCGTGGCTGCGCTCTTCACCACCGCCGCAATCTCGTCGAGGTCGCGCTTCA
>JANNEJ010000496.1:0-2079 GCA_031378585.1 Acidobacteriota bacterium
CGGCCGGCGAACGCACGAGCGGCGCCCGCCTGGCCGTGGGCGTGAGGCTCTGGATGTAAAGGGCCTGGCGATGGCGCGGCTCTTCGAGCGCGAGCGGTCGGCCAACGGGCGCACGCCACGCCCGTGGGTTATATTTGTCGAATCCAATATGTGGCGAGACCACTCGTTGCCGCCGGTGAGCGACGCCGGTGCGACCTGGACAAACGTGAGGGGCGACGACTAACGTCGCATGTTGAAGGAGATGAATCAAATGACGCGTGTAATGCAGTGGGGAATGACGGCGATGGTGGTGGCGGTGGTGGCGGGAGCGGCAACGCTCGGGGCGCAGGCGCCAGTGAAGATCGACATGAAGGATGGCCAGGGGCAGTCGATCGGCACCGCGACGCTCTCGTCGGCGATGGGGGCCGTACACATCCAGCTCGATCTCAAGGGTCTGAAGCCGGGGGCGCATGGCATCCACGTGCATGCGGTCGGGAAGTGCGAGGGTCCGGGCTTCACGACGGCGGGTGGACACCTGAATCCCGGCGCCAAGAAGCACGGGCTCCAGAGTGCCGATGGACCGCATGCCGGCGACATGGAGAACTTCACCGTGGCGGCTGACGGCACGGCGAAGGGCATGGTCATGACCAAGGGCGTCTCGTTCGGCACCGAGGCGAACTCGGTGTTTGCTAGCGGCGCCACCGCGCTCGTCGTGCATGCGGGGCCCGACGACATGAAGACCGATCCCTCGGGTGGCTCAGGCGATCGCATCGCCTGCGGCGTCATCACGAAATAGGTCGGGACTGGCGGCCGGGTGAGGCGCAGCGCTTCACCCGGCGCGCTGCGTGGGGCCGCATCGCCATTCGCGGATAGAGTAGGCGTTGCATGACCCCGCCCACCGCCGTTGCGCCATCAGGCTGGTCCGCCCGCCTGCCCAGGGGCGTGCGGCCGTATCTGGAGGCGGCGCCGCTGGCAGCGGCTTTCCTCGGTGTGTCGTCGGGCTTCGCCTTTGCGATGATCGGCGCCACCCTCAGCACTCGCCTCGCGCAGTACGGTTTGCGGAAGAGCGCAGTCACGGCGTTCGCCCTCACCTTCCTGGCCTACAACGTCAAGTTCCTGTGGGCCCCGCTCGTGGACACCGTGCGCCTGCCCGTGCTTGGCCGATTCGGTCAGCGGCGTTCGTGGCTGTGGCTGGTCGGCGTCCTGGTGATGGGAGCGGTCGTTTATCTGGGCAGCATCGATCCAACGGCGTCGCTTTCGCGCGTGGCCACGGCCGCGATTCTCGTCGGCGTCGCTGGCGCCACCTTCGACATCGTCATCGACGCCTACCGCATCGAGCTGCTGGAACCCCGGCAGCTCGGCGTGGGCGCGGGAATGAACCAGTACGGCTGGCGCGTCGGCGCCGCGTCGGCCGGCGCCGTGGCCCTGGTGGTAGCGGCGCGCTACGGCTGGGCGGCTGCCTATGCGGCGTGCGCGCTGTTTGCGCTGCCGGCCATGATCGTGGGCGTCGTGATGGGCGAACCGGTGCGTCGCCGGCCGCCCGCGCCGCCCCATGGCCTTGTCGAAGCGGTGGTCGCCTACTTCAGCCCGCTTGCGGAGTTCCTGCGGCGCCCGGGCGCGCTCGTGGTGCTGGCCTTCGTGCTCATCCACAAGGTGGGCGACACGCTGGCCAACTTGACCCTGCGCCTGCTGTTTGCGGACCTCCGGTTCACCAACGACGAGATCGCCTTCTACGACGTGGCCATCGGCTTCGCGGCGCTGCTGGCCGGCGTATTCGTGGGTGCCACGATGTACGCGTCGATAGGCATGAAGCGGTCGGTCTTCGTCAGCCTGGTGCTGATGGCCGTGTCGAACCTCAGCTTCGCGGCCCTTGCGGCCTACGGTCACAGCAACATCGGGATGGCTGGCGCCATTGGGTTCGAGAACTTCGCGAGCGGCATCGGCGGTGTCGCGGTGGTGGCGTATCTGTCGGCCCTGTGCAACCTGCGCTTCACCGCCACGCAGTACGCGCTGCTCTCGGCGCTGGCCAGCATTGCGGGGCGATTCCTGACGGGCACCACCGCGGGCGCGCTCATCGAAGCGATGGGCTACGTGAACTTC
>JANNEJ010000521.1:0-2882 GCA_031378585.1 Acidobacteriota bacterium
AACCTGGTGCTCAAACGCCGCGTGTGGTATCAGCCGTTCTGTCCGAGCATGCTCGTGAGCGAAGGCGCTCGCCTTCTGTCGGACAGGACCGACGATTGCAACCTCAACATGACCATGGCCTATGAAGTGAACGTCACCGCACGGCCACATCTGGTCGGCGTCACGAGTATCGACGGCACGTGCCGTCCCCAGTTCGTGCCCGATGACGACCCGGGCGAGTTCGCCGCCGTGCTGCGGGAAGCCCGGCGGAGATGGGGGGTGGGCGTGGTGTTGAACACGAGCTACAACATTCACGGCGAGCCGCTGGTCTGCACACCGGTCGAAGCCGTGAGCGTGTTTCTGCGCTCAGGTGCCGATGCACTGGCCATCGGTCCCTATCTGGTCGC
Source organism: Acidobacteriota bacterium (assembly GCA_031378585.1). Taxonomy (GTDB): domain Bacteria; phylum Acidobacteriota; class Vicinamibacteria; order Vicinamibacterales; family UBA2999; genus CADEFD01. The sequence continues at coordinate 387 of JANNEJ010000521.1, forward strand.
GCGTCCCACGCCGCCTGCGACGGCCGAGGCTCGAGCATGACGATGGCTCCCCGCATCGCCCAGTCGAGGCTGACCGGCAGCTGGACCGTGCTGGTGGGGGCGTGGGCCGTCAGCCTCGTAGGCCTCGCGCTCTGGCTGTGGACGACGCCCGACGGACTCCTGCGGGAGCAGTTGAAGGTGTACCAGTTCTGGTCCCTCGAAGCGTGCGTCGCGCTCGGCGCGATCCTGCTCGCGGCGTCGTGGCGGGACCTGCTCCGCGGCATGTCGCCGGCATCCCTCGCGCAGATGATGGCGCTGGCGTTACTGGCCGTGGCGCTGACGCTCTTTGTCGCCCCACGCACGAATCGCATCTATTACGACGAGCAGATCTACCAGGGCATCGGTCAGAATCTCGCCGAGCTGCGGCTGGCACAGATGTGCAACGACGGTACCGTCGAGTACGGCAGGCTTCAGTGCGCGCGAGGCGAGTACAACAAGCAGCCTTACGCGTATCCCCACCTGCTCAGCCTCGGATATCGCATGTTCGGCGTGACCGAAGCGGTGGCGAGGGGGGTGAATGCCGCGGCCGCGGCGGTGTCGGTCTGCGCCGTGTACCTGCTGGTGCTCCTGCTCTTCGGCGACCTGGTGGCGGCAGGCCTTGCCGCGCTCGTGCTGGCGCTGACACCGCACCAGCTGCTCTGGTCCGCGACGGCGGCGGTCGAACCAACCGCCAGCATGGCGGGACTCCTCTCGGTGCTGGCCGCCGTCCATTTTTGTCGGTCGCGAAGCTCGACCGCGCTCCTCGGCGCGGTCGTCTCGGCGGCCTGGGCGGTGCAGTTTCGTCCTGAGTCGGCCCTCGTGGTCCCGGTCGTGGCGCTGGTCGTCTGGCAGGGAGCACGCGAAGAGTTCGGCCGACCACGGCTGTGGTGGGCGGGTCTCGTGGCCCTGCTCCTGGTCGCCGTGCATCTGGGCCACATGGTGTCCGTGCGCAACGAAGGCTGGGGCACAAACGACGCGCGTCTCGCGGTCACCTACGTTGCGGCCAATCTCAAGGTGAACGGCGGGTTCTTCCTGGGCGACGAGCGATTCCCTGTCGCATATACGGCGCTTGCCACCATCGGGGCGCTGGCGGCGGGCTGGAGGGGCGCAGCGATCGCGCTTCACTTCGGCCTCTTCTTTGGCCTCACGCTGTTCTTCTACGCCGGCAGCTACAACTACGGCGCCGACGTGAGGTACTCCGTCATGACGTACCCGCCAATCGCGGTCCTGGCGGGAGTGGGCGCGGCGGAAATAGCGGCGCGACTGACGAGGTGGAACCTGCGCTTCACTGGACCGTGGATCGTGGCGGCGGCGATCGGCTTTCAGTTCCTGGGATACGTGCCGTTGGTCCGGGCGACGACCGAAGAGGCATGGGCCGCACGGGCCGATGTTCGCTTCGCGGCATCTGTCGCACCCGAGCTCCGGGGTAATTCTTACGTGCTGACTCACAATCCTGGGATGTTCCACATGTGGGGTGTCAACGCCGGCCAGATGTCGCAGGTGGCCGGCAATCCGAGTTACCTCGACTACCTGGCCACCCGCTATGCCGGCGGCATATTCATCCATTGGAACTTCTGGTGCAACGTGCAGGTGCCCGAACAACAGGATCTCTGCCGACTTGCAAAGGCCCTCCGGCCGACCGAGACGGTCCGGGCGTATCGGGAACGCGACTACCCGTTTGCCTTCTACCGGGTGCTGATGCCGCCGCCCCCCCAAGGTGTCGCACCTTGACTTGGGAGTCGTTCGGTGGGATAACGCAGTGCAGAATCCGAGAGGGGCTGTCGGCCTGCACGACGCTGTAGTCTCCGAAGCGGCGTGTCGGCACGCCTTGAAGGTCCCGAATGACGATGGTCATGCCTAATACGCGCCCGATCGGCGTCCTCATGGCGGTGCTCTTCTGTGCCGGCACAGGCTCGGCGGCAGCGCAAGGCACGGCGGTAACGGAAGGCCTGACGCTCAATGACACGCTCGCGCGGTTGACGTTGCCTGTGGCCGGGGCCGCAATCGGCGAAGCGATCAGCCTGGCGACAGCGCTGGAAGTGGCGACGTCACCTCTGGGCATCTCGTCGGCAGGGTTCGTGTACAAGCTCGATCCGGCGACGGGCTTGCGTGTTCGCACAGCGACGACGTTTGGTCCAGCGTTCTCCGAGCGGGTGTTGACGGCAGGAGCCGGCAAGCTCAGCTTCGCAACGAGCCTGAGCGTAGCCACCTACGATCGGTTGGGCTCATTCAAGCTCGACCAGATGGAGCTGAGCAGCGTGGCGGCCGCGTCGCCAGAGACCGCACGGCAGGGGCTGACCAGCCTGGTCATGTCGTCGCAGACGTTCGTGATGTACGCCGCGCTGGGCGCCACCGACCGGCTCGACCTGGCAGTGGCCGTGCCCATGGTCAAGGTCAGCGTCGAAGGGCTGTCGTGGGTCCAGAACCAGAACGGCGACGTACTACTGCGGTCGGTCGCCAGTGGCGTGTCCTCTGGAC
>JANNEJ010000513.1:0-3410 GCA_031378585.1 Acidobacteriota bacterium
TCACGAGCGACGACCCGATCACCTTGGTCCAGCCCGCCACCGTGCTATGCGACTTCAGGAAGTTGCGGCCCCAGGCCGATGTGGCGGTGCCGTCCACGACGCCGCCAAAGAAACCCGGCACGAAGCGCGTGCGGTCCGCGAAGATGTAGCGCACAAACAGGTTGTCGCTCTGGCTGGCCTTGAGGTCGGTGCGGAACAGATAGCGTTCACCACTGTCCTCGACGTTGGGCTGCCGGATGAAGTTGTTGGCGCCCGCCGCGTTCGGTGCCGGCACCAGCCCCATGATGGCGCGGGCCACCGGATCGAGACGATCTGCGGGAATCGTGTTGTTCGGGAACGGGAGGCCCGTCAGCGGGTCGCGGATGGCGCTGGCAAAGACGCCGTTGCGCTCATCGGCTGTGGCCACCCGGCCCGTGCGCAGCACGCCCTGGGTAATTCGCGTGGCCTCGACGTCGCCAAAGAAGAACGCGCGATTGCGCAGAATCGGGCCACCGAGGTTGAAGCCGAACTGGTTCTGGTCGTTGGCAGGCTTCGTGAGGTTGGACCGCTTCGCAAAGAACGTGCGCTCGTCGAACTGCTCGTCACGGAAGTAGTCATACGCGGTGCCGAAGACTTTGTTCGTCCCCGACTTGGTCGTCACCACGATGGCCCCGCCGGGCGCGCGGCCGTACTCGGCGGCAAAAGGGCTCGTCACCACCTTGAACTCGTCGATCGCGTCGATTGACGGGCGGGACACCTGCGAACTCAGTTCCTGCACGTTGGTCGAGATGGAGGTGTTGTCCACGCCGTCGAGCATGAAGTTGGTCTGCAGCGACCGGTTGCCGTGGCTGCTGACGCCACCGGTGCGGCCGGCGTTGGTCGTGCCGGTTTGTTCGGTGTAGCGGTCGCCCTGCACACCGGGAATCGTGAAGAGCAGGTCGTCCCAATTACGAATGGCGAGCGGCAGGTTGGCAATTTCGTTGCGGCTCACGACCGTGCCGAGCGCGGCGGCCTGCGTTTCGAGCAACGGCGCGGCAGCCTGCACCTGCACCGTCTCGGTCACGCCTCCGGCGGCAAGCGACACGTCCAGGCGGCCGCGCTGGCCGATCGACAGGTTCACGAGTTGCGCGTAGGTCTGGAAGCCGCTGGCTGAGGTCTCGACCAGATACTCGCCCGGCCCGAGATCGACCACGAGATAGGCGCCCTCGGCCGAGGACGTGGTCGCGCGACGCACGCCCGTGGCGTTGTTGGTAATGGCCACGGTGGCGCCGGGCACGACAGCACCAGACCCGTCGCGCACAACGCCGGTCAGGGTGGCACGGTCGACCTGCGCCGAGGCGAGCACGGGCGAGGCGAGGAGCAGAAGACAACAGACGAGGATCTTTGGCATACGCATGAGACAAGCCTAGCGAATGACCTCAGACGTTCCCGCAACGACTGCGCAAATGTCGTGTGACCAGCGCGTTGCATTGGCGTCACGCGACACTGATACTGATCCCGTAATGCGACACATGGTGGCCGGTCTAGCGGTGATGGGAGCGATGTTGGCCGCGGCGGCCGACGCGCAGGGGCCCGGCGTGCTCACTGCCGGGCGTCGCGTGTGGCTGCACGCGCACAACTGCTATCCCGATGAGGGGCGAGGCGTCGACCGGCTCGCACGGGCCCTCGCCGCCGCGCAGGGACCCGTGGCTATCGAGCAGGATGTCGCCTGGGACGCGCGTCGCGGGCAATCGGTCCTGTCACACGACACCACGCTCGACGGCAAGGAGCTCACGTTGGACGAGCACTTCTTTCAGGCCGTCGCGCCCTTGCTCGATCGCGCGCTGGCAGCCGGCCCGGCGCCGGACTGGCCAATCATGGTGCTGCACCTGGACTTCAAGTCCAACGAACCCGAGCACCACGCCGCCATCTGGTCGCTGCTCGGTCGCTACGAGCGCTGGCTGACGACCGCGCCGCGTGTGGCCGACGAAGCGGCAGTGCAACCGTTCATGCCGGGCCCGCTGCTCGTGTTGACCGAGCGGGGCGACGGCCAACAAGCCGTGTTCCACGACCGGGTGCTCGTCGGCCAGAGGCTGCGGATCTTCGGCACCGTGCCAGCGCCCCTCAGCCGGGAAGACGACACCTCCGACGTCCGGTTCGCGACGGCCGTGGGCACCGCACCGGACGTGCTCATCCCGAGCGGCGCCACCAACTATCGCCGCTGGACCAATTTTGCCTGGGCCGTCGTGGAACTGGGCGGACAGCCGCGGGCGGGCGACTGGACACCGGCCGATCGCGCCCGGCTCGACGCCGTGGTGGGCCGGGCCCATTCGCTCGGTCTGTGGGTACGGTTCTACACGTTGAACGGCCATGGCCCAAGCACCGAAGGGTGGACCGACAGCTACAACTTCGGCTCGCTCGACGCCGTCGAGCCGCGATGGCGAGCGGCCATTGACGCGGGCGTGGACTTCATTGCGACCGACCAGTACGAGGCGTTCGCGGCTCTTCGTCGATGACAGCGGGTGCCGGTCAGGCCGCCGGTGTGCGCGTACGGATCGAGCGGGTCGCGGGCGTCGGCATGCTGTGCCTGCACGCTCGGCGTGAACTCCAGCTCGAAACGCGACAGCCGTTTGCCGAGGGCGCCGGGCTGATAGCCCAGGTCAGCGTCGCGGCGCCACGGGGGCCACACGCTGGGCCCTCTCGCGTTCGCGGGCTTCTTCCTCGTCGTTCTCGATGATGCGGATGAAGCCGGACCGCACCGGCGGCGGCATCGGGGATGCGGCACCGCGCACCGACTTCCAGAGGATCTCGTTCAACTCGTACTCCGGCGTCATGTCGGCTTCTTCGAAGTTCATCCGGGCCGACGCCTGCGTCCCCCACGCGGTGGCGCCGTTGATCTCGTCGAGCCGGATTCGTGCGGGCAGCGCGGTGAACGGCGTCATGACGGGCGTGGCTTGAAACGCCCCGTACATCGGCGCGGCGGCCGCGTCGTATTGACTCATCGGCGGCAGCCCCAGAATCAGCTCCATCGTGCGCAGCATTCCCGACGTGGTGTACAGCGTGCTGTCGATGACGCCGCGCCGCGCAAACGGGCTCACGACAAACGCCGGTGAGCGATGCGAGTCGACATGATCGGGACCGTTCTGCGCATCGTCTTCGAGCACGAAGATCGCTGATTCCTTCCAGAAGCGGCTCTTCGAGATGGCCTCGACGAGCCGTCCGAGCGCGACGTCGTTCTCGGCGACCATCGCGCGCGGCGTGGGTTTGTCCTTGCGCGTGCCGAAGGTGTGGTCGTTGCCGAGCCTGATGATGTTCAGGTGCGGCAGATTTCCGGTCTGCTCGAACGTCCGGAACTCCTCGAGCCAGACGTCGATACGCCGGTTATCGGGGATGTCGAGTTCGTAGGGCGGATACTGCGGATGGACCCGCCCCTTCAGGCCCGGCACCGTGGC
>JANNEJ010000550.1:0-2733 GCA_031378585.1 Acidobacteriota bacterium
GTCGTGATGCCGTTTCTGGATGCGGGGCCCTGACACGACGCCCCCGACTGCTCGCAGATGCCGATGGTCGCCAGGTTGGCAGACACCGCCACGCCGGAGCCGCCGCTCGATCCGCGCGGCACGCGTTCGGTGTCGTAGGGATTGCACGACTGTCCGGCCCACGAGCCCATCGTCTGCTGACCCGGCACCAGCCTGGAGGTCGGCGTCGCGGCACCCCCGGGATCGCCCGGGCCGCCGTTGAATTCATGGGCGACCGACTTGGCATAGATGATCGCGCCCTTCGCGCGAAGGCGCGCGACGACGGTGGCATCAACCGGCGGCACGTCCATGGCGAAGTTCACGTCGTTGTTCGCCGTCGTCCGCATGTCCTTGGTGTCGTACGGGTCCTTCACCGCTGTGGTGATGCAGTACATCGGCAAGGCCGCCAGGTCGGGCGTGGTGCCGTACTGCGCGTCGAGCTCCGCGGCTCGTTCCAGTGCGTCGGGCTGCCGCCTGAATGCCTCACACCCGGGCGGCGCACCCGCCGGGAGCGGACCAGTCGAAGGATGCGCATCGAACGCGCCCTTGCACGTGATCGACCGTTCGCCACGAATGTTCAGCGTCTCGAGCGCGTTGAGTTGGCCGGCGTTCGGCATGCCCACCCGCATCCCGCGCTGCGCGGCGACGCCGGGATCGGACACGGTCCGCTCCATGCGGCCGTAGTCGAGCGGCAGCCCTCGGTACTGCGCCACGTCGGGCAGAATCGTGGCGGCCTTCACGGTCCTGGTCGGGAAGACCAGTGGCGCGCCCGCGCGAACATATCCCGTTGCGGGTGCGATGTCGGCGCCGTCGGCCGTGAGCAGCGCGGTGCAGACGCCGTTATAGGCCGCAGCGCGGCTGATGTACGCCTGCACCACGCCCCTGCAGGTGGTCTGTCCCGACGCGATCGCCGCGTGGATGCTGGCGATGGTGGCCTCTTCCACCTGGAACTGGCCTCGAGACTGGGCTGCCACGCCACTGCGCCCGACCATCTCCGCGCCGAGTGCAGCGCACAGGCCCACGCGCGCGAGCGATACGCCGAGTGTCATCGAACCTCGACGCACAATGCCCCCAGTCTGGACCCTGATGTTCATCGCTGTGGAACCACCCTCCTCGGTGAAGTGACGCCGGCAGTCTAGCCCGAATGCTCACAGCCGAGGGCGCGGTCTTCAGCCGCCGAAGAGGCGCTGCATCAGCGTCGGGTCGACGGCTTCGAGCAACGTATAGCGTCCGTCGAAGGCCGGGCTGGGCTCGTCGGGCCGGTAGCCGACGGTGTTCCTGACGAGTTCGATGGGAATCTCGAACAGCGGATCCAGCAGCAGATCGCCCGCGTCCTCGGCCTGGGACTTCGCCGTGTAGTCCCGGCGGATGACCGCAAAGGTCGCGGGAACGTCGCCGACGGCCGCCACGTCGCCGGGCTGTGCCTCGCCGTCGTAGGTGACCACCCACAGCCGGCGCCCGTCCCGCCAGCCCGCCGCGGCGCTGTACAGGTTGCACTCCTCGACCGTGCAGGTGAGCACCTCGCAGGCCGCCGACAGGCGCGTGAGGACCGGATCCTGAATCAACCGATGATCTCGGCCGTCGCCGACGATCAGATACCAGCCGGCGTCAGACGCCGCGCCCTCGAGGGCGAACCGGCGTGGCCTCGTCACCGCCATCCCCGCCTTCAGCCCGAGGTCGGTGCAGATCGCGTCGGCCGACTTGCCCCTCACGGCAAGCCAGGACCGGGAATGGAGGGATTGCACGAATGACATCCGCGGAGAATACGCGATCGCGTCCTCCAGGGCGGCTATCAAAGTCGCCCGTATCCCGAGTCGTAGCGTCCACGGGGACTCGAGGCGCAGGTCGCGGCCCGCGGTGCTCCTCGCGGCCGACCTTGCCGTCGGGCGCGCGATCGGATTCGGATACGATGCGTGGAACGCGCCACTGCCGCCGGCGCGCACCGGGTGACGGGCGACACGTCGTGGGGAGCGGGCGTTTGTCAACGCAGCAGGAGTCGTCATGAAACGACGTGAGTTCGTCACGCTGGCTGGATCCGGTCTGTCGGTCGGGGCCCTCGCCGAGGCGGTGGTCGCGGCGCAACAGGCGCAGTCCCCCGCGAAGTCAGGCATCGTGGCGCCGACCACCTCGCCGAGCGCACGGATGAAGGTCGGCACGCAGCACGGCCACACCGAAGACATCCTTCGCGCGTGCGCCGCATTCGGGGTCAACAACATCTGCAGTGGCCTGCCGTCCCCGAAGATGGACGAGGCCTGGTCGGTGGACTCGTTGTCGAGGCTTCGCGAGCGCGTCAAGGCGCACGGCATCTCGCTCGACATGGTGCCATTGCCCATGAGCTCCTCGGAGATCTCGAGCGCCGAGATGCCGGCGATCTACCTAGGACAGGGCCCGGAACGCGACCGCAACATCGACGACATCTGCCAGATGATCCGCAACTGCGCGCGCGCCGGCATCATGCAGGTGAAGTACAACTTCACGATCATCGGGATTCCCCGTTCTGGAACGGCACCCGGCCGCGGCGGCTCGCGCTACAGCGAGTTCGTCTTCGCGGGTGCGAAACAGGATCCCCCGTCTACGATTGCCGGAAGGGTCGACGCCGACACGTATTGGGAACGCATCACATATTTCCTCGAGCGCGTGGTGCCCGTGGCCGAGGAATACAAGGTCAAGATGGGATGCCATCCGCAGGATCCCGGCGTGCCGCGGGGGTCGGGC
>JANNEJ010000581.1:0-12322 GCA_031378585.1 Acidobacteriota bacterium
GGCGAGCTGACGCGCACAAGAAAGGTTCGGCGCGGTTACATCGGCGAGCGCTACCAGCCACTGGTCGAGGCGCTTTACGGCGGGCTGCGCACGGTCCACGTCGATGCGACACACGGCGCCCTTCTTGAACTCGATGGCCCCCCGCGCGCCGAGCAGCGTCGCGGCCAACTCGCCAAGGCCTGGCTCGTGGCCAACCAGCGCCACTCTCGACGTGCGGCGCGAGGCTCCGGCATGGGCGACCACCATGGCCACGACGTCGGCAAAGCGCCCACCCGGCGCCAGCGCGTCGGCCGTGGCCAGCGGTGGCCGGGGGCGCAAACCCTCGGCGAGGATTTCGGCGGTACCGAGGGCGCGCGCGAGCGGGCTCGTCAGCACCAGGTCGAGGACGAGGCCGAACTCGCGAAGTCCCGCCACGCTGGCCCGCCACTTCTCGATGCCGTCGGGCGTGAGCGGCCGGCCGGCATCGTCGGGATAGTGCGGCCCCCGCTCGGCGGCCACCGCGTGCCGGACCAGGTACAGCTCCAGCGAAAGCGGAACGGCGGTGGTCACGCCGCGGACCGGGCGCCGGGCGTCTCCGCGTTGGCCAGTAACGACGCCGACAAGGCAAGCAATGCCGTGCGACGGCTCATGAACGCGGCGTGCAGCTGACGGCACTCCTGGTCAAGCGCTCCGGCGAGTCCGGCCAGGTCCCTTGCCGCCGCCCGCGACCGGGGCACGACACGCAGCTGCACGTCGGCCAGCAGCGCGGCCAGCACGTGCAGGTCGTGCGCGCGTCCCAACAGATCCTGAACGACTCGCAGTTGCCGCAGTTGCGTCGAGACGCGCGAGCCCTGTGCGGCGCCGCTCGTCTCGAGCGCGTAGCGCAAGCGCTTGACCGCGATGCGCGCCGCATGGAGACGGCCGGGCACGTAGACGCCGCCCACGCGGCCGACGGCCCGCTCGACGTCGCGAGCGCGTCCAACGACCCGAGCCTGGATCGCACGGACGGTCTCGTCCGTCGTCACGCGGGCGGCGCCGTCACCCAGTGCCGCCAGCTGCAACGACATCCGCGCGCGGCGGGCCGGCGTGAGCGTCGCCCGCGCCTTGCGCAGGGCCGTTGCCCGCTCTCGCTTCAGCCATTGCCTCGTCGCGTTCTGCGCCGCCGCACTCACGGGGTGCGCCGTCACGGCCTCGTCGAAGTGGCCCGCCGCCACGTCGAGTTCGCGCACGGACCCGAGCGCGCGCGTCACCCGGCGCACCTTCCGAGCAATGCCGTCTGTCTGGCCGAGGCCGTCGGCCACGAGCACCGGAAGCACCTCGCGCAGGCGGCGCGACGCCACACGCGCCTGATGCACCGCAGTTGGATCGCCAGCAAGCGCAGGCGCGATCACGTCGGCGAGCGCAGCCACTCGCGGCTCGAGGAGCGCCTGGATCGATAAGCGTCGTGCCATACTGGTCGGCATCTGGTGGGTCAACGGCGTCGAGTGCCGTTCATTATATCCACCGCTTGCCCATGCGTCTTGCCGCCATCGACATCGGCACCAACTCCGTCCACATGATCGTGGTGCGTGTGCGCCCCGACTTCTCGTTCGAAGTCATCGATCGGGAAAAAGAGATGGTGCGCCTGGGCGCCGGCGGCCTCGACGGGCGCAAGTTGACGCGCGAAGCCATGACCGCGGCGCTGCAGGCCCTGGGCAAGTTCGAACGGCTGGCCAAGTCGCATCAAGTCGACGAGATTCTCGCGGCTGCCACGAGCGCCACGCGCGAGGCCGAGAACGGCGGCGACCTGCTGGCCGCCATCGAGGCTCAGACCGGCATCCGGCCCCGCATCATCACCGGCACCGAGGAAGCGCGCCTCATCCACCTGGCCGCGGTCTACGGAGTCGACACGCCGAAGCCAGCCGTCGTCATCGACATCGGGGGCGGCAGCGTCGAAGTCACGCTGGGCGCGGGCGCCGACGTCCGGTTCCTGCGCAGCTTCAAGCTGGGGGTGATCCGGCTGTCGGAACACTTCGTGACGTCGGACCCCCTCAGCCGGCGCGACGAGCGCAAGATGCTCGCCTACATCGCCGACCAGACCGACCGCTACCTGGGACACATCGTCGACGCGGGCTTCGACCGGGTCATTGGCACATCGGGCACCATCCTCTCGCTTGGTTCGGTCGCGACGGCCCTCGACACGGGCGTGGTGCCGGCCGAGGTGCGCAACCTCAGGGTGTCGGCCAAGGCCATCCGCAAGGTGCGCAAGCTCGTGTGCGACTTGCCACTCGACCGTCGCATTGGCATTCCCGCGCTCGACCCCAGACGCGCCGACCTCGTCGTGGCTGGCGCCGTGCTGCTCGACGCCTTGCTGAAACGGCTCGGCGCAAAGGACATCACCCTTTGCGACCTCGCGTTGCGCGAAGGCCTCGTCCTTGACTTCATCCAGCGCAACCGCAAGCACATCCGGCAGGTGGACGAGATCCCCGACGTGCGCCGGCGCTCGGCGCTCGAACTGGCGGAACGCTGCGGCTGGGAGCCGGACCACGTGCACCAGGTGGCGCGGCTGGCACTCGCGCTGTTTGACGGCTTGCGCGAGGTGCACGGGCTCGGCGACCGTGAGCGCGAGTGGCTCGAGTACGCGGCGTTGCTGCACGACGTCGGCAACCACATCAGCTACGAGCGCCACCACCGGCATTCGTACTACCTCATCAAGAACGGCGACCTGCGGGGATTCGAGCCGGCCGAGATCGAGACGGTGGCACTGGTCGCGCGCTACCACCGCCGCGCCGAGCCACGCCGTGAACACGAGGGCTACCAGGACCTGCCAAGAGGCCTGCGCCACGCGGTTCGCGTGCTCGGCGCGATCCTCCGGCTGTCGGAATCACTCGACCGCAGCCGGCACTCGCTGATTCGCGGGCTCACCGTCAACACCACCGCCGACACGATTGCGCTCGAGCTCGAGGGTCATGGAGACGCCGAACTGGAGGTCTGGGCGGCCTCGCGTCAGCTGGCACCACTCGAGCGCGCCATCGGCCGCCAGATGCGCCTGCACGCGCGCGTCGTCGACGACGTCGACCAGCCGGACGGCTCGAAGCCAGCGCCGCGTGGCAGCAGAGCCCGCCCGCGCGCGGCCAGGTAACGCGAAATTAACGCGGGTGGCTCGTTTTCCTACGTAAACAGGCCCGATCGTGCTGGTTTGACGCCCTAACTGACGCCCTCATTCCAAATCCAGACTCAAGTCCGTCCGTGACGGCCGACGTGCCAGATTCTATGCCCGTGAGAATGGAGGCCGTCTGTGCAGAGATCGCACTGACCATTGCTCTCGAGGACTCCCGGTGAGATGCCGTCAGGTCATTCGTGATCGTGCGGCGCTGGATGTACTCATGCCAGGACTCGCCCAAGGTGTAGTTCCAGCTTGTAGCCACGACGTTGTTCTCCGTTCCGACGGTCTCTCGATCGCGCCACGACCGACCTGTAGCCACTACCGCCAGTGAGTCTGCCTAACGGACGGGCATCAGCCGCCGCCGCAGGCGGTCGGCTGCATGCCCTGTTGGGCGGCTCTTCAGATTGGGGGTGTGCTTCCGCGGCTTGTATGCCAGAAAGCCAGAATCTCGACTTGTTGTGGTACGCCCGTGATGCGGTAGTAGATGTCGTACCGAACCCGAGCAAGGTGCAACCGACGCACGCCGACCAACGTGAGATTTCGAGCGCGCGTGCCAATGTGAGGTTGAGCGGCGACAAGACCTGAGCCTCGCTCGAGTTCCTCCCGGATGGCATTCGGGGCCTTCAGTCGATTGACTCGCCACCACGCCTCAGCCTCGCGAATTTGCCCAGATGCGAGTGCGCTGACCTCAACGTGAAGCGGCTCGCTCACTCTCGGCTGCGGAGCTCGCCGAGAAGCTGGATCATCGGGATGGTCTCGCCGCGGTCACACTGCGCCATTGCGTCCAAAAGCATCCTCTCCGTTTCCGGATCGGCTTCAAACGTCTCGTCGCCGTCACGGGCCAAGACGGTAACCGAGGCGCCTTCCGGCAGCTCACCGTCCAGTTCGACCCGACCCGCCACGACTCTCCCGGATGCCATTCGCATAGGGACATTCTAGCAGCCATCGCCCAGTCACGAGACGTTCACTGGAAACGACCGGGGTGGGAGGGTGCCAAACGGCAATTGTCCCCGTGCCTGTTCGGCCGACGAGAATCGCGGGTGACCGCCACGCGTTGCGCCGTCCTTCATCGGCCGGCTGGAACTGTCGTCGCAGCTCGCCCTGGAGCCGAGCGTCTCCATCAACTGGGTACGCCTGCCGTTCGCGGACTTCACGCAGACCGTCATCACGGAACGGACGACGTACACGGTTTCGCCGCGCATGTTCGTGAGCGCGCTCACGCAGTACGCCTCGAGCAGCCGGACGTTCAGCGTCAACGCCCGGCTGCGCTGGGAGTACCGGCCGCTGAGTGAGCTGTTCGTGGTGTACAGCGACGGCCGCGACACGACGCTGAACGGCTTCCCGCATCTCGTCAATCGCGCCTTCATCGTCAAGATCAATAAGTTGTTTCGTCTATGAATGCCGTCGGCGGCTGGCTCGTGGTGCTGATCCTGCTGTTGACCGTCTGGAACCCCGCAAGCCTGGCGCTGCACGCCGCGTCGAGCGTGTGGAATATCGGATCGCGCTCGACGCTCTCGCTGCTGTTTCTCGGCGGACGCCTCGCGCTGACCGGCGTCGGCGTGGCGGCGGGCATCGCGCTGGCGCTGCGGCGGCCTGGTGCGGTCTGGCTCGCCAAGTGCGCGCTGGTCCTGTTCGGCGTCGAGGCCGTCGTGCGGCTGTCAACGCGGGTAGACCTGTCGAGCGCCCCGCCCGGGACGCGTCTGCCGACGGCGATCTTCATCGTCGTGCACAACGCGGTCTGGTACGTGTATCTCCAAAGATCCCGTCGCGTCCGGGCCACTTATGGCCTAGAATCGCAGCCCTAACAAGGAGTTTTCCAATGCGCCGAACGATCTCGTTGCTGCTGGGCCTTGCCTTGTGCCTGACACCGGGCGCCGCTGCGCTCGCACAGTCACAGGCGGCCGGGAAAACACTCGACATCTACTTCATCGATACCGAAGGCGGACAGGCCACGTTGTACGTCTCGCCCGCCGGTCAGACGCTGCTGGTCGACGCAGGCAACGCCGGCGAGCGGGATCTCAACCGCATCCTGGACGTGCTAAAAGTGGCGGGCGTGAAGCAGCTCGACCACTTCTGGATTACGCATTATCACGGCGACCATTACGGCAGCCTGTTCGACATTGCGAAGCAGGTGCCAATCAAGCATCTCTACGACCATGGCGCATCGATCGAAGGCGACCGTCCGAACATTCAGAAGTTCCAGACGGCGTACGCGGAGTTCTACAAGACGATGCCGCGCACGGTCGTGAAACCGGGCGACAAAGTCGCGTTCGCCGGTACGGATATGACGACCGTCATGAGCGACGGCAATCCGCTGACGACGGCCATTGCGAAGGCGCCGGGTGCCGGAAGGCCGAACCCCGGCTGCGCGGGCTTCAAAGAGCGCGATGAGACGAAGGTCGATCTCGACAACCATCAGTCGGCGGGTTTTGTGATGGCGCACGGGCGGTTCCGCACCATCAACCTGGGCGACCTGACGTGGAGCCGGGAATTCAAGCTGATGTGCCCGACCAATAACATCGGGACGATCGATCTCTATCTGACGAACCATCATGGTCTGGATCAGTCGGGTTCCCCGGCGTTCGTGCACGCCATCCAGCCGCGCGTCGCGATCATGAACAACGGCACCCGCAAAGGCGGGGCGGTGCAGTCATTTCAGACGCTGGAGTCGTCACCGGGCTTCGACGACCTGTGGCAGCTTCACTGGGCGTATGCCGGCGGCGTCGAGCACAACGCGCCCGGTCTGATGATTGCCAACATCGACGCGCCCGATCAGCTCGCCGCGGTCATCGGGGCGGCGCCTGGCGCGCAGCCTGCCGTTCCACCACCTGCGGGTCCTGGAGGCAATGCGGCTCACGCCCCTGCGCATTACATCAAAGTGTCTGCGCGGACGGACGGGTCGTTCACGGTGACGAACAGCAGGAACGGATATTCGAAGACGTACGCGGCCAGACCGTAAGAACGATTTTCCCGACTCCCCTTCGGGTCTACCGCTGGCGAAAGCCCCAAGGGCACCAAGAACCCTTCTACCATCGAGAAACAGGCCGCACGCGAAGCCGTCCGCCACCGCGTCTCCAGCAGCTCGAGCGCCTTGTTGACGCCCAAATCTCGAACGCCTGCGGTATCCGCTACCTCGTGGTGCGCGAGAAGACGACGGGCAAGTTCCTGCGGGTGGGTGGCAAGGCTGCTGAGAAACTCAACCCGGAAGAGGAAGTCATCGAAATCTGGGAGAAAGACCCCAGTGTGCAGGCATTCACCGACCTGATGAACCGAGCGATCGACAAGCCGAAAGAGCAGGACCTCGACGTCAACGTCTCCGTCGAGATCGCCGGGATTCCCGCCAGGCTGGCCGCCGCGCGGAAGCGACTCGCGGGTGACGTTGACGTCCCGCGAGGCCCGGAACACATGACGTCGATCCGCAGCGGAGCGTCGATCGTAGGCTAGTCGGCCAGCTCAAGGAACGGCCGAGAGAAGGGCCAGTTTCCCTCGGAGTCTCGCCGAGTCGCGCAGCGCGCCGGACTGATGTGGTCGAGGACGGCCTCGGCTACGCGCGCGCCGTGGCGCGATCCAGTGTGCCGAAGCGCCAAACCGAAGCGCCAAACCGTTGACACCGCCGCGCCATCGGCGCAGACTGGAACCTCTGATGGCGCCCAAGATGACCCGCGCACAGCTTCGGGGCGCTGCTTACATTCGATAAGAGAGGGGTCCTGCCAATGAACACGCAACGCTTCCTGATCGCCGGCCTGATGGTCGGGGCGAGCTTGATGACTGGGTCGGACACGGTGCAGGCCGTCCACGCATGGGGCAAATCTCATTGGGCCCGGACGGCTAACCCCTTCACGCTCAAACTGGGCGACAACATGTCCGCCGCGTGGAAGCCATTACTGAGCCAGGCCTCATCCGACTGGAACTCGCCCAACCTGGTCGGGAGCACGAGCCCGCTCCTCACCGCCATCGTCGCGGGCACGGCGAACAAGCAGTGCCGCATGGTGGCCGGGACCACGCAGGTCTGCAACGGCAGCTACGGCCGCAATGGCTGGCTCGGTCTAGCCTCGATCAACATCTCGGGTAGCCACATCACGCAGGGCTCGGCCAAGATGAACGACACCTACTTCTCCACCGCGACCTACGACAACCCGAACGAAAAGCTCCACGTCGTCTGCCAGGAAGTCGCGCACACCTTCGGCCTCGGCCACCAGTCGGAAGATGGCAGCTCGCAGAACAGCTGCATGGACTATTTCTCCAACACGGGCGCCAACGCAACCAGTACCCTCAGCACTAAGCCCAACGCCCACGACTTCGAACAGTTGAACCTGATCTACCAGCACTTGGACTCCACGACGACGCTGGCCACCGGTGTCACGCAGCCGTCGCGCTTCACCGATGTCACCCATGGCGATCCCAACAGCTGGGGCTTCCTGATCAGCCAGTCGGCCAACGGCCGCAGCTCGACCTACGAGAAGGATCACGGCGAAGGCAACAAGACCATCACGCACGTGTTCTGGACCCTCGAGGCCGTTGAACGCTGCCCGGGCTGCGACCACCGTTACCAGTAGTCAGCGGTCCCGAAAGCGGGCAAGCGCGCCTGGCCTACCACGACGATCGCCTCGCTGAGGTCGCGGCGACATCGTCGCTGCTGACGTCGGCGTTGCCGCACTCATCGCAGCCGGAAACGACGTTTGTGGACAAGTGGACCACGTGGCGGATGTCGGCAAGGTCGATCATGGGCGGCTCTGGTTCCTACAGGCTGAAACGGCGGAAGTCATCATCGGTCGATGTTGCCCCACCGACTCGGGAAACGCACTGCCTTCCGTGCCGTTGACACCTGACGCCCCATCTGACGCCCCGACGGATGGACGCGGGTGCAACGGGGGGACGGCGGCGGACGGATTTACTCAGTAATTCGTCTGCCCGCGTCCGCCTGAATCCACCCTTTCCGCCATTTGCGTAACGCGAAATTTACACGACGGAAACTACGGTGACACCGGCCTCGGATAGGCTGGGGACATGCGTGTGCTCCGATTCGTGGCAGTGATGAGCGCCCTCGGTCTCGCTGGCTGCAGCGGAGCAGCGGCCGGCTCGTCGTCCAGGGCCGCGGGAGCCACCTCCATCATCACCCTCGATGGGTCGAGCACGGTCTTCCCCATCAGCGAAGCCGTGGCCGAGGAATTCCAGAAGGTCGCGCAGGACGCACGGGTCACGGTGGGCATCTCCGGCACGGGTGGAGGATTTCAGAAGTTCTGCCGCGCCGAAACCGACATCAGCAACGCGTCGCGGCCGATTACGGCTGGCGAGTCAGAGGCCTGCGCCAAGGCCGGCGTGGCCTTTGTGGAACTGCCCGTGGCCTATGACGGCCTCGCGATCGTGGTGAGTCCCAAGGCCGATTGGATTGACCACATCACCGTCGACGAGCTCAAAGTCATGTGGTCGCCCGAGGCCCAAGGCAAGATCGTGCGCTGGTCGCAGGTGCGCGCCGGGTGGCCCGACCGCGAATTGCATCTCTTCGGCGCGGGTGTCGATTCCGGCACGTACGACTACTTCACGCAGGCCGTGGTCGGAACAGAAGGCGCCAGCCGCGGCGACTTCACGTCGAGCGAGGATGACAACGTGCTCGTGCAGGGGGTCGGCAGCGACGACCTGGCGATCGGGTTCATGCCCTATGGCTACTACATCGAAAACAAAGCCGCGTTGAAGCTCGTGGCCGTCGACGACGGCAAGCCCGAGAACGGCGCGGAGCCGGTCTTTCCGAGCATCGACTCGGTGAAGACCGGGGCCTACCAGCCGCTGTCGCGGCCGGTCTTCATCTACGTCTCGGTCACGGCACTCGAACGGCCTGAAGTCGCGCAGTTTGTCGACTACTACCTCTCGCACGGCGGCCCCCTGGCCGAAGAAGTGGGATACGTGCCTCTCGGCGAGCGCGGCTATGCCCTCGTGCAGGCGCATTTCAATGCGCGTACCCCCGGGTCGGTCTTCGAGCATGCCGGCTCGCAGGTGGGCCTGACCATCGACCAACTGCTCCAGCGCGAAGCCAGGTAGGGTCATCGCATGTCTTCGCGCCGCACCGAGCGCGCCATTGAAAGCCTGCTGTTCTTGTGTGCCCTGCTCTCGGTCGGCACCACCGCCGGCATCATCAGCGTCCTGGCGGTCGAGACGTTTGCCTTCTTTCGCGAGGTGCCGATCGTCGAGTTCCTGACCGGCACCGAATGGACGCCGCTGTTTGCCGTCCCGCGCTTCGGCGTGTTGCCACTGCTGCTCGGCACCGCGCTCGTCTCGTCGATTGCGCTGGCGGTCGCGGTACCCGCGGGCCTGATGAGCGCCATTTACCTCAGCGAGTACGCCCCCGACCGGGTGCGACGCGTGGTGAAACCGGCGCTCGAGATCCTGGCCGGCGTGCCCACCGTGGTCTACGGCTACTTCGCGCTGACGTTCGTCACGCCGCTCCTGCAGCAGTGGCTGCCGGGCCTGAGCGGGTTCAACGCGCTCAGTCCGGGCATCGTGATGGGCATCATGATCCTGCCGCTCGTGAGTTCTCTGTCTGAAGACGCCATGCAGGCCGTGCCGCGTGGCCTGCGTGAAGGCGCCTACGCACTGGGCGCCACCCGGATGCAGACCTCCGTGCAGGTGGTGCTGCCGGCCGCGTTCTCGGGGATCACGGCGGCGGTCATCCTGGCCGCGTCGCGCGCCGTGGGCGAGACCATGATCGTGGCCATCGCCGCGGGCCAGCAACCGCGGTTCACGCTCAATCCCTTCGTGCCCATCGAGACGATGACCGCCTACATCGTGCAGATCAGCCTGGGCGACACGCCGCAAGGCACGCTCGAGTACCGCACGATCTTCGCCGTCGGCATGCTGCTGTTCCTCTCGACCTTCGTGTTGAACCTCGTCAGCACGTGGCTGCGCGAGCGTTACCGCGAGGAGTACAACTGATGGCCGTCAGCCTGGCCTCGTCGCCCTCGAGCGCCGGGCGCCGGTGCGCCGATCTGGTGTTCCAGGCGGCCGCGCTGCTCGTCCTGGTGGCGGCCCTGGCCGCGCTGGCGGTACTGGTCGCCACGGTGTGGAAAGACGGGGCCGGCCGGCTCGACTGGCGCTTCCTGACCAGCTTCCCCTCGCGCCGCGCCGCAGACGCGGGCATCTACCATGCCATCGTTGGCAGCCTCTACGTGATCGTGCTCACGGCCGCCCTGGCGCTGCCGGTCGGTGTGGCGGCGGCGGTCTACCTCGAGGAGTACGGCGGTCGAAGCCGGTGGGCCCGCTTCATCGAGCTCAACATCGCCAACCTCGCCTCGGTGCCGTCGATCATCTACGGCCTGCTCGGCCTCGGGCTGTTCGTGCGGGCAATGGGCATGGGCCGCAGCGTGCTCTCGGGCGCGGCCACCCTGGCCCTGCTGGCGCTGCCGGTGGTCATTTTGTCCACGCGCGAAGCGTTAAGGACGGTGCCGTCGTCAATCCGTGAAGGCTCGTACGCGCTCGGCGCGACCCAGTGGCAGACGATCTGGCATCAGGTGCTGCCCATGTCGCTGCCGGGTATCATGACCGGGCTCATCCTGGCGCTGTCGCGCGCCATCGGCGAAACCGCGCCGCTCATCGCCATCGGCGCGCTGACCTACATCCCGTTTGCCCCCGACGGCATCTGGTCGCCCTTCACCGTGCTGCCGATCCAGATCTTCAACTGGGTCTCCCGCCCGCAAGTGGCGTTCAAGCAGAACGCCGCGGCGGGTATCCTCGTTCTGTTGCTCCTGCTGCTGACCATGAACGCCAGTGCCATCGTGCTGCGTGACCGCTACCAGCGAAAGGGCCGGTGATGTCAACCGAGACCCGGCCCATGCCCCCGGCCTTGTCGAGCCTGGTCCGTCCAGGCACGCCGACCGCCGACACGGCGGCAGTCAAGATCGACGTTGAGGCGCTGAACTTCTACTACGGCCAGAAGCGCGCGCTCGACGCCATCTCGATCAGAATCCACGCCAACCGGGTCACGGCCTTCATCGGACCGTCGGGCTGCGGCAAGAGCACGTTCCTGCGGACGCTGAACCGGATGAACGACATCATCCCTGGCGCGCGGGTCGAGGGCAAGGTGCTGATCGACGGACACGACGCGTACGGACCGGGCGTCGACGTGGTGTCGCTGCGCCGGCAGGTCGGCATGGTGTTCCAGAAGTCGAACCCGTTCCCCAAATCGATCTTCGAAAACGTCGCCTACGGCTTGCGCATCAACAACCTGGCGCGCAGCAAGGCGGAACTGGCCGAGCGCGTCGAAGAGAGCCTGCGCGCCGCGGCCATCTGGGACGAGGTCAAGGACCGGCTGCACGAGTCGGCCCTGGCCCTGTCGGGCGGACAGCAGCAGCGCCTGTGCATCGCCCGCGCGCTGGCCATCAAGCCCGACATCCTGCTGATGGACGAACCGGCCTCGGCGCTCGATCCGATTGCCACCCAGCGGATCGAGGAACTGGTCTACGACCTGAAGGCGGCGTACACCATCGTGATCGTGACGCACAACATGCAACAGGCCGCCCGCGTGTCCGACCACACGGCGTTCTTCTGGCTTGGACGGCTGGTGGAATACGGCCGTACGGATAAGATATTCACGGCGCCGGCCGAGAAGCTCACGGAAGATTACGTGACCGGCCGCTGCGGCTAGGAGGCTCAGACGTGGAACGCGTCGTCCGGCACTTCCAGGAAGAACTCGGCATACTGCAGGAGCGTCTGCTCGCCATGGGCGGGTTCGCCGAGGAACGCGTGCGCGAAGCGGTGCTCGGGCTCTCCAGCCGCGATGTCGCCGCCATCGACCGGGTGCTCGACGGCGACGAGCCGATCAACGAACTGCATATCGAAATCGACGATCGCAGCTTCAAGCTGCTCGCTCTTCACCAGCCGATGGCCGCCGACTTGCGCGCCATCGTCGCGGCCGTCAAGATCAACACCGACCTCGAGCGGGTGGGCGATCTGGCGGTCAATATCGCCGAGGCCGCCAAGCGCTACCTGCTGCACGCGCCGGTCAAGCCGCTCATCGACATCCCGCGGATGGGCGCCATCGCGCAGCGCATGCTGCGCGATGCGCTCGACGCCTTCGTGCGCCGCGACACGACGCTCGCCGAGGCGGTGCTCGCCGCCGACGACGAGCTCGACGGGCTCAAGTCGCAGATCTTCCGTGAGTTGCTCACCTACATGATGCAGGACACGGCCAAGATCGAGCCCGCACTC
>JANNEJ010000587.1:0-5681 GCA_031378585.1 Acidobacteriota bacterium
GCTGCGCGGCGTGAATCGTCATCACCCGACGTGTGATGGCGGCCAGATTCGGCGTTCCACAGCAACCCAGGGCCGTTCCCGAGAACGAGCGCGGTCGCGCTCCAGCGGCTTGGCGCCGTGCGCGTGGGCCGCATGATGGGACCCAGGTCGGTCGTCCGGGAGTCGGGAAGGAACGTGATCGTGAGAGAGGGCCTACAGCGCCCGCACGAGCAACGTCTCGCCGTCCTGACGCTCCACGACGCAGCGAAAGCCGCGCGCGACCTCGACCGCAGAGAGGTTGCGTGCGGTCCATTCACGTCCACCGGCCTCGACGGTACCGAGCGCGCCGGGAGCGATGCTGGTCCGCGCGGTCGCAAACTGCACGGGCGCAGACGCCGTCGCGAACTGAGCGGGCGCGGACACGGCCGGGGTCTCGAATGCCTCCCGCTTCGCGTTGGCGGCCTCGTATTCGCGCTGGGCGGCCTCGATCT
This sequence comes from Acidobacteriota bacterium, assembly GCA_031378585.1. GTDB lineage: Bacteria > Acidobacteriota > Vicinamibacteria > Vicinamibacterales > UBA2999 > CADEFD01. Next base: position 471 of record JANNEJ010000587.1, read on the forward strand.
CGCGGCTGTGCGCGCGCACCTCCAGGGCGAGCCACTCGGCGAACGCCTTACCCTGTTCCGGCGTCGGCCGTCCATCCGGTCCAAGCGGTTGCCGTCGTTCGGTGGCCCAGGCGGCCACTTGCGCATCCCGCTCCTGCGACACCAGTGTCTCGTGCTGTCGCATCACCTCGTCCGAGAGCTTCAACAGCGGCAGAGCGCGCACAATCTCGAGGCCCCAGGCGGCCGCGGCCGCGCGAATGTGACCCTCCGCATCCCGCACGGCCAAGGGTGACTCCAACATCGCGCCGGTGCCGACGGCATTGGCCCATGCGCTCGACGTCAACTGAACGACCGCGCTCCGAAAGTCCGTCACCTGGGCGATCGCAGCGGCGGGATCGACGACACGGAACACGATGAACCCTCCGCAGGTGGCCGATGCGCCGTCCTGCGACGTGCAGGTCACGGCCGGCACCTCCAGCGTCTGCTCGGCCAGCGGGATTCTGGTGGAGATGCGCGCGATAAACGGCATCGTCACGTGCACCCCCGGCTGCAGCACGCGATCGAATCGGCCGAACCGTTCGAGGACGTAAGAAAACCCGTTCGGCACGATCACGACCGAGCGGGTCACGATGAACAATGCGAGTGCACCCAGGATGACGACGGCAACGAGAGCAGTGTCCATGTGTAGCCGTATTGTGCACGGAACTGGTGTCCCTCACCGATCGGGTGCGTAAGATCCGCAGCCGTGTGCGCGTCAGACGCGCTCGAGCGTGAGCTGCGCGGCGTGAATCGTCATCACCCGACGGGTGATGGCGGCCAGATTCGGCGTTCCACAACAGCCCATCACGCGACCAAGTTCCGTTTGCAACAGTTCCACCACCGACTGCACGCCGTCGGCACCGTAGGCGGCCAGGCCCCACATCACCGGCCGAGCCACGAGCACCGCGCGCGCGCCTGACGCCAGCGCCTTCATCACGTCGCTGCCGCGACGGATGCCGCCGTCGAGCAGCACCGGCACCTGCGCGCCCACGGCGTCGACGATCGGCGCCACGGCGTCGAGCGGTGCGGGTTGTCCAGGTGCCGCGGGCCGTCCGTAGTTCGACACCACGATGCCTTGTGCGCCGTGGCTCACGGCGGCCGTCGCGTCGAGCGCCGTCATGATGCCCTTGACCATCACCGGCACCGACACGGCGCCGCGAAGTGCGTCCACGACAGCCCAGTCGACCCGCGCTGACCGTCGAGCGCCGGGCACAGGGGCGCCGATGGTGAGAAGGATGGCCTTGCAACCCGCGCGCTCCGCGTCCTGTGCCTGCGATCGGACCTTCGTTGCACCGTCTTCCCCGAACACCTGGAACACGAGCGGGGTCGTGGCCTGCGCCGCCATCGCCTGCACGCTGTGCGACGACCGGCTGCTCACGACCACGGCGGCCTTCGCGGCCGAGGCGCCGCGCACGGTGGCCAGCTCGCCGTCTGCATGGAACCGACGCTGGTCGCTCACGGGCCCGACGATGATCGGCGCAAAGAGCGGGACGCCGGCCAGATCGAGCGACAGGTTCAGATCGACGCAGTTGACCATCATCCGCGGCCGGAACGTGATGCGCTCGAACGCCGCGCGATCGCCGCCAGAGACCTGGCGGAACAGGTCGGCCGGCAGCACGCGCTCCGCCTCGGCCTCGAACTCCGGCACGTTGACCAGCTCGGTGCGTGGTGCGACCCGCGTGAGCCACTCGCGTCGTGTTGTTTGCTGCGCCATGGTCAGAGGAACCTCGCGCGCACGGCCGTGCGGTCGAGCTCGGCCAGCGATCGCCGTCCGGCTGCCGCCATCGCGGCCACGAGCTCGGCCTGAATCATTTCGATCACGCGCTGCACGCCCGGCGGTCCGAAGGCGCCGAGTCCCCACCGCGTGGCCCGGCCCAGGCACACGGCGTTGGCGCCCAGTGCCAACGCCTTCATCACGTCGGCGCCGCGCCGGAAGCCGCTGTCGACCAGCACCGGCACGCGTCCGCGAACCGCGTCCACGATCTCGGGCAGCACCTCGAGTGTTGACGCCCCGTAGTCGAGCGACCGTCCGCCGTGGTTCGACACGATGATGCCCTGCGCGCCGTGTTCAAGGCAGAGCAGCGCGTCTTCGGCCGTGAGGATGCCCTTCACGAGCATCGGTCCGGTGATGAAGGGGCGGATCTGATCCAGGTACCGCCACTCGTACCACAAGCGGCCCTCGGGCACGCGATACGGATTGCGCGGCCCGCCTGTGGCCGGCCGCGCCGGTTGTGCCGCCGGTGTGCGCGGAGTGCCGCCCAGGTTACGCAGGTGCTGCGTACGCTCGTAGAAGGTCGCCTGCTGATCCACGGTGACGACGACGGCCGTGCAGCCAGCGCCCTGCACGCGATCGAGCAGCGCGCGGCTCTCGTCGAGGCTGCGTCGCGGGTAGAACTGGAACCAGACCGCACCGCTCGACGACGTGGCAATCTTCTCGGCCGGCTGACTGGAGTTGTTGCTGATGATGAACGGCGTCCTGGTGGTCGTAGCCGCCTGGCGCATGCCCACTTCGCCGTCTGGGTGCAGCGCCACCTGCAACGCCGTGGGCGCCACGAAGAGCGGAAAGTCGAGATTCAGTCCGAGCACGGTCGTGCGGGTGTCGACCGCCGTGGGCTCGATGGGCGCGCGCGGCACGACATCAACCCAGTCGAAGGCGTCGCGATTGCGCCGGATGGTGAACTCGGAATCGGCGCCGTGCGCGGTGTAGTCGTACACCGTCTGCGGCACGTTGCCGTGGAACACGGGCTCGAAGTCGAAGATCGACGTCATCTCGGCGAAGCCCGGCACGCGTCGATGGTCGCCGCGGGAACTGGGGTCGCGCTGTGCGGACACGAGCGGCGACCCGGCCACAAGGGCCGCCAGGCTCATCAGTGCGTCGCGCCGGCTCGGACTTCGCAGCCACTGCCGTTCGATTGGCCCCACAATTGCCTCCTGGGCAGCACGGGCAGGCCTAGTCTCGCTTATGGCCATGACACCCGGTGCGCGACCACGCTACGCTCGCGTCATGCCGAAGTCAACGCGCGATCGTCGATGTGCGATCGTCGATGGGCGATCGTCGACTGTCCACGCGATCGTCGATGTCAACGCGCGCGCGACCGTCGAGGGGTCGTCGACCGCGTCGGACGTATTGGAGGAACTGTCATGTCCAGGTGTATGACCATCGCCCTCGTGTGCCTCGCAGGCCTTGTCTCGAATCGGGCGTGGGCCCAGTCGCCGGCGCTCACCGTGCTCAGTTCGAATGCGACGAGAACCGTCGTGCAGGAACTGGGCCCCCAGTTCGAGAAAGCCACTGGGCAGCGCGTGGTCTTCACGTTCGCCAACTCGGCGAGCCTCAGGGCGCGTATCGATAGCGGCGACGCCTTCGACGTCGCGATCCTGACGACCGCGCTCGTCGACGACCTTGCGACTCGGGGCACATTGACGGCGTCCACCCGTGTGGGCATCGCACGCGCCGGCGCCGGGGTGGCCATCCGGAAGGGCGCACCGAAGCCAGACCTGTCGACTCCCGAAAGTGTCAAGCGCGCGTTGATGGCTGCAACGTCGGTGGCCTATGTGGGTCAGGGCGCAACCGCGGTCATCGTGAAGGGCATCTTCGACAGGTTCGGCATCGCCGCCCAGATGCAGGCCAAGACCAGGCTCGTGCTGTCGGCCGCCGAGGCGGTGGCTGCGGGTGAGGCAGAGCTCGGCTTCACGCAGATCAGCGAGATCCTGCCGGTGGCGGGTGTGGAGCTGGCCGGGCCGCTGCCCGCCGAGCTGCAGGTCTACACGGCGTTTGGCGCTGCCGTGTCGGCTCGCTCATTGCGTCCTGACGCCGCACGAAGCTTCATCGCGTTTCTGACGACACCGGCTGCCGCCGTGGTGATCACGGCCAAGGGAATGGAGCCGCTCGACGCGGGTCGCATGCCGCCGATTGCGGCCGACCGGAGGACAGACGCGCAGAAGAAGGCCGTCGAGGAGTTCACGGCCGCGCGTGGCGCGGAGCTGTCGGGGCCGTTCCATCCGCTGCTGCGAAGCCCCGAGCTGATGACGCGCACCAGGGCCATGGGCGACTACCTGCGGTTCAAGAGCGTGCTGCCGCCGCGCCTGAGCGAATTCGTGATCCTGCTGACCGCGCGCGAGTGGACGCAGCAGTACGAATGGAACGCCCACCATCAGATTGCGCTCAAGGCCGGCCTCGATCCTCAGGTGGCGCAGGCGGTAGCAGAGGGACGCAGGCCGACGACCATGAGTGATGACGAAGCGGTGCTGTACGACTTGTGCCTCGAGCTGCAGCGAACCAAGAGCATCAGCGACCAGACCTACGGGCGCGCGGTGGCGCGGTTTGGCGAGCAGGGGGTGATCGACACGATGGGCATCGTGGGCTACTACACCATGCTGGCGATGGTGCTGAATGGCACGAACGCGCCGCTGCCACCGGGGGTCACTCCGCCGCTGTTGCCGCTCGCGCCCCGACGTTGACCGGGTGCTGGCCCAAACGATTCCTCTGCACCCTCGCAAGGAGGGGCGAGCTGTCGTGCGCCGTCCTCATCACCGGCGCGGAACTGAGCCTTGAACTTCTGGTTGTCCACGCGCACATCGCCGCGCGTCACGAGCAAGACCACGTCGTCGCCCACGCGCAGCGACAGCGTTTTCGCGATCCGGCCAGGTTCCACGCCGTGCGTGTTCGGCCAGGAACGCCTTGACGGAGTGGAGGCTCATGCGCGCGCGATGTTGACACGTCCGCGGCCAGGGAATCAAAGCGGTGCCAGCCGACGCTACTTAATCGCCGGCGGCTGCCAGTTCAGGATCAGCGTGATCGGCGCGGCGGTGGCGTCCCCCACCGGCTGATTGATCAGGAACCGGCCATCGCGCGCGACCGCGTAATGCGGCCGGTTCTGCGTCACGGTCCCGCCTTCCACGATGCGCGTCGGAAACAGCGCCACCGGCGTGCCAGCCTCAAACGACGTGCCCGCGGCCGTGACCGGCACGGCCATCAGCGTCGCGTCTGGCGCCAGGAAGTACAGCTCCTTGCCATCGGCGCGCCAGCGCGGCGCCACGCCGCCGGCGGTCGACACCTGCCATTTGCCGCCCGCCTCGGGGAACGGCTGCACCACGACCTCGAACCGGCCCGACTCGTTGGTCTGATACGCCACCCAGCGCCCGTCCGGGGAGAACTGCGCCACCGTCTCTTCAGCGGGCGTGTTCGCGACGACC
>JANNEJ010000641.1:0-2523 GCA_031378585.1 Acidobacteriota bacterium
GTTGATGCGCGCCACGACCTGGCGCGGTCCGAACACCAGCTTCTGCTTCGGGAACTCGAACGACATCAACTGGCCGTACTTGTCGCCGTCTGATCTGGCCACGAGCCACGACGCCAGGTTGTCGCGTCGGCGCGGCGTGAAGGGCAGCATCTGGATGAACTCCGCACGCGTCTCGCCGGGCAGGGTCATGATCGTGTAGTAGGGCGTCATGCGCACGGCCTGGCCGGTCGCGTCGATCGTCGGTACCTCCCACTGATCTTCCTTGTTGTAGAAGACCGCGGCGCTGGTCATGTGGTAGGTCGAATACACCGCCGATTGAACGCCGAAGATGCCTTCGGGATAGCGCACGTGCGCGCGCAGGCCAGGCGGCATGGTCGCAAGCGGCTGCATCAGGCTCGGAAACGCCTTGGCGTAGGCGCGGATGATCGGGTCGTTTGGCTCGGCCAGATAGAACGTCGTGGCGCCGTGGTAGGCGTCGATGACGACCTTCACGGAGTTTCGGATGTAGCTCACCCGGGGCGCCCCCTCGGTGGCGTATGGATAGCGGCTCGTCACCGTGTAGGCATCGAGCATCCAGAACAGCCGCCCCTCGTGCACGACCAGGTACGGGTCGTCGTCAAAGGTGAGGAAGGGCGCAATCTTCTGCGCGCGCCGCTTGATCTGGCGGTCGAAGATCAGGCGGCTCTCGGGCGTGATGTCGTCGCTCAAGAGCAGCTGGTAGTCGCGGAAGCGCGCCGCGAACGCGAGCTTCTTCCACAGGGAATCGAGCACGACGCCGCCCGTGCCGGCGTAGGTGCTGAAGACGTTGTCGTCGCCTTTGGGGTAGTGGAATTCACGCGCCTTGGTCTTCACGATGGCGTACTCGTTCGACAGCTCGCCGAAGTAGAGACTCGGCTCGGTCACGGGCAGATTCACGCTCGACACCGGCGGCAGGTCGCGAATGAAGAGTACCGGTAGGCCTTCGGCCGTGACCTGATTCACCGGGCCCAGCGTCAGGCCGTGGCCGTGCGTGAAGGTGAGCCGTTCGTTGACCCAGGTGCGGTTGGGCAGCGCGGCCGGATTCAGCTCGCGGGCCGACAGCATCACCTGTCGCACCTGACCATCGATCTCGTAGCGGTCGTTGTCGACCGCCGTGAAGTCGTAGTAGGTGCGGATCTCCTGAATCTGCCCAAACGTCTCGAGCAGCGGCTGGTGGTCCCAGAGCCGCACGTTGTCGAGCGTCTGCCGGTTCTTGTCGATGTCGGCGCGCGTCAGTTCCGCATCGCCTGTGAGCGGCCGCTGCTGAATCGTGTCGAGGGCGAACGCACGGCGGGTCGCGTCGATGTTGTGCTGGATGTAGGGTGCCTCGCGCACCTGCTCGTTGGGCGACACGACGAAGCGCTGGATCGCCCCGGCGTAGACCTGCCCGGCGAGCGCCACGAGTACGTAGACGCCTACCGCCGCCGCGGCCGCCGCGGTGCGCTCGGTGAACGCGTAGGCCACGGCGCAGGCGGCCCCCACAAGCGCGGCTGCCATCTGGGCGAGGGCAAACGGCAGGCGTGCATGGACGTCGGTGTAGCCCGCGCCGCGAATGATCCCGGTGGGCGTCAGCATGGTGTGCGGCCGGTCGAGCCAGGCCCCCGCGGCGAGCAGCACGAGGAAGACGGCCGCCAGCAACCCGAGATGGCGCCTCGCCCGATTGCCGAGCCGTGCGCCGAAAGGCGTCAAGGCCAGTTGTCCGCCGAGCAGGTAGAGCGCGCCGGCGCCGACGGCCGCCACTGCCACCTGGGCCACGGCAAACGAGCGCATCAGGTCGAGCATGGGCAGGATGAACACGTAGAACGACACGTCGAAACCCAGAATCGGGTCGGCGATGCCGAACGACTCGGCGTGTCGCCAGCCGAGGAAGTCCTGCCAGTTCGAGGCGGCATAAAGCGCCGCGAGGACGGCGGCGCCCGCGGCCACCAGCGAGCCGAGAAACTGCACCTCGCGCCGGGCCGGCAGCGCCACGGTGAGGCCTTCGGGCGTGGAGATCTGCTGCGATTCAGTCGGCAGCGTGCGTGCGGCGATCCGAAGGTTTACCGTGAGCCAGGCCAGCGAGACGACGAAGGCCACGGCGCCGAGCGCTGTCTGCGCGCCGAGGATGGTGCCGTAGGTGGCCTGCTGGCCCACTTCCGCGAACCACCACCAGTCCGTCACCAGTTCCACGAGGTTCGGTAGCGCGAACGCCGCGACGGCGAGGGCGGCAAAGAGGATGAAGCGGGCAGGCATGCGCATGGGGTAGGTTCAGTCTATGCGCCTTTCAGTCCACGCAGCGCGCGGCGATCGCGCTTGTCGGGACGGCTCTTGGGCGCCATCGTCGCGTGGAACACCCGCTCGATCCGCCGCATGGCGACTTCTTCCGGGGTCGGCGGTGGCGTGAGATCGTCGTAGAGGGCGCGGGCCGCCGCCTTGGCAATGTGAGTGTCGATGAGGCCCTTCACGACGAGCGTTTGCGTGCGTCCAAACGGGCGGCCAATGCGCAGCGTGTCGCCGGCGCGCAGG
>JANNEJ010000645.1:0-2943 GCA_031378585.1 Acidobacteriota bacterium
CCTGCGCGCCGACGAACAGGAGGCCTACGGACTGCCGGGCGTGTCGGCCGAGGACGGCACCCTGTTCGAGCACTGTGTGCGCGCGGTCGAGCGCGGCCTCACCGCAGGCTCGCACGGTCTGCCGCTCTTTGGCGCCAGCGACTGGAACGACGGCATGAACCGCGTGGGGCATGACGGCCGGGGCGAGAGCACGTGGCTCGGCTTCTTCCTGCACGGCGTGCTGACCGACTTCGCGGACCTCTGTAACGCCCGTCACGACGTGCTACGTGCCAGCCGGTTTCGCCAGAGCGCGACCCGTCTGGCAGCACAGCTCGAGCTCAGCTGGGATGGGGAATGGTACCGGCGCGGATACTACGACGACGGATCCCCGCTCGGCTCCGCTCAGAATGACGAGTGCCGCATCGACTCGGTGGCGCAATCCTGGGCGGTGCTGTCGGGGGCCGTGCCGCTGCGCTACGCCGAGCGCGCCATGGACGCCGTACGATCGGCGCTCGTAGACCGCCGCTCCCAGCTGCTGCTGCTGCTCGACCCGCCGTTTGACAAGTCGGCGCAGGAGCCGGGCTATATCAAGGCCTATCCCCCGGGCGTGCGCGAGAACGGCGGGCAGTACACCCATGCGGCGGCGTGGGTGGTGATGGCGCTGGCGCGGCTAGGCAGCGGCGACGAAGTCGCCGAGCTCTTTCACATGCTGAACCCGATCAATCACACGCGCACGGCGGCGGGAGTGGACCGCTACAAGACCGAGCCCTACGTCGTCGCCGGCGACGTCTACGGTCGCGCGCCGCATGCGGGCCGCGGTGGCTGGAGCTGGTACACGGGGTCGGCGGCATGGCTGTATCGCACGGGCGTTGAGAGCATGCTCGGCCTGCGCCGCCGAGGCGCGACGTTCCACATCGACCCGTGCATCCCTTCGGCATGGCCCGGCTACGACATCACCTGGCGGTTCGGCGCCAGCACGTACCAGATCGCCGTCACGAACCCCGATCGCCAGTGCCGCGGCGTGCGCTCGGCGACGCTCGACGGCGATCCCGTCGATGGCGGGGCGATACCGCTTCTCGACGACGGCGCCCTGCACGACGTGCGCATCGTGCTCGGGGTCCCGCACTGACGCCACTCGCCTGTCGAACCGGCCCGGTGCGACTACAATCGTAGGAATGCCGGTCACCCTCACCGCTCGGGAACGCGCTCACTTGAAGGCCCGCGCGCATGCGCTCGAACCCGTCGTGCACATCGGGCACGGAGGGGTCACCGACGCGGTTGTCGCCGAAGTGAATCGCTCGCTCGTCGCGCACGAACTGATCAAGGTGCGGGCCGGCGGGCCGGACCGCGACGAGCGGTAGGCGTTGTTCGCCGCGGTCTGTGCCCGCACCGGCGCCACCTCGGTGCAGACCGTGGGCAAGGTCATGGTGCTCTGGCGGCCCAACGTCGAAGAGCCGGCGCTGAACGCGCTCTCGAGCATCGAGCACGACTGACGAACCCCGGCAACCCCAGGAGCAGCGACATGATGACGAGACGCGACTTCGTGACGTCGACGACCGCCTCGCTCGCAGCGGCCACCGCGAGTGCCGCGCGCGCCGACCCGTCGCCGGCCGCATCCGCCTCATTGCTCATGCAGCGCGCCGTGAAGCCCGTGGTCGTGTCGGACTACTCGGGCTTCGAGTTCATGAACGGCGGCAAGGAGAACTGCGTCGCACGGGCCTTCCGGCTCATCACCGAAGGCAAGGACGTGCTCGACGCGCTCATTGCCGGCGTGAACATCCCTGAACTGGATCCGCTCGAGACCGGCATCGGCTACGGCGCGCTGCCGAATGCCGATGGCATGGTGGAGCTCGACGCGTCGTGCATGCACGGTCCGCTCAAGCGCGCGGGCGCGGTGGCGGGCATCCAGGGCGTGCGCACGCCGTCGCTCGTGGCCAGGGCCGTGATGGACTACACCGACCATCACCTGATCGTGGGCGAGGGCGCGCAGCGCTTCGCGCGCAACATGGGCTTCACCGTCGAAGCCGACCTCAACACCGAGAACTCGCGGAAGCTCTGGCTCGAATGGAAGCGTCGCGTGGACCCCGAGCACTATCTGGATCCGAAGGGCGAGGGACGCAAGCCCATTCCGAGACACGAAAAGGATCCGGGGCTGAACGAGCTGGACGCGGAATCCCGCGGGCTTGCGGCCGGACGCTCGATGGTGCGCGACGGACTGATTCGCGAAGGCAGCTTCTGGGGCACGATCAACTGCAGCGGCATCGGGCCGACCGGCGACATCTGCAGCGTGACGACGACGGGCGGCCTGGCGTGGAAGATTCCCGGACGCACGGGCGATTCGCCCATCCTCGGCGCTGGGCTCTACGTGGACAACGCCGTAGGCGCCGCTGGCTCGACCGGGCGCGGCGAGGCGAACCTCTACAACCTGTCGTCGTTCCTGATCGTGGAGGCGATGCGGCGCGGCCTGTCGCCCAAGGACGCCGGCATGGAAGCGCTGAAGCGCATCAAGGCCAACACGGTCGAGAAGCGCCTGTTGAATGCCCGGGGCAACCCGAATTTCAACATCCGCTTCTTCGTGCTGAACGCGCGCGGCGAGTACGCCGGAGTGGCGATGTATCACGCCGGCGAGACGAAGTACGCGGTGTGCACCGAGAACGGCGCGCAGGCTCTCGACCTCGAGCCCCTGCTGGCTGGCGCGCCGGAAGCCTAGCGCCCGCGTCGCGGACCGGCAGGTGGTCACGGGGAGGTGATACAGTCGGTCGCTCGATGGATTTCGCGCACGAACCGCTTGCCGATGAGCAGGCCGAGGCCGCGCTGCTCGCGGGTCTGCGCGCCGGCTCAGACGCCGCCTACGAGACGCTCGTGCGCGACACCTCTGGCCGGCTGCTGGCCGTGGCCCGGCGCATCGTCGGCACCGACGAAGAAGCGCGCGACGTGCTGCAGGAGGCCTACCTGTCGGCCTTC
>JANNEJ010000646.1:0-1528 GCA_031378585.1 Acidobacteriota bacterium
ATCGTCAGCGCGCCGTCAGCGGCGTCGGCCGTGCCAGGCACCGCCTGCCCCAGGCGCAGTACATCCACGAACACCGTTTGGGGGGGGCGGTTGTCATCCACGATGAGCACCCGCAGGCCGCGCAGCCTGTCCGGTGCCGGCAGTTCCTGCCCGGGCCGCGCCGCGCGGGCGAACGTCAGCGCGAATGAGAAGCGGCTGCCGTGTCCGGCTTCGCTCGCCAGCCAGATACGCCCGCCCATCAACTCGACGAGCTGAGCAGAAATCGTGAGCCCCAGTCCCGTGCCGCCAAAGCGCCGCGTGGTCGACGCGTCCGCCTGTACGAACGGCCCAAAGATCTGCCACTGCTTCTCGGGCGCGATGCCGATGCCCGTATCCGACACGGTGAAACGCAGCGACGCCTCGTCGGCGGTGACGGCGCCGGTCGCCACGTCAACGACCACGTCGCCGCGTTCCGTGAACTTGACGGCGTTCCCGACAAGATTGAGGATCACCTGCCGCAGGCGGCCTGGGTCGCCAATGAGGGCGTCTGGTACCGCGGCGCCGATCCGGCAGACCAGCTCCAACTGCTTCTCGTGCGCCTTCGGGCCGAGCAGCTTCACCGCGTCCTCGACGGTATCGCGCAGGCTGAAGGACACATGGTCGAGCACCATGCGGCCGGCGTCGACCTTCGACACGTCGAGAATGTCGTTCAGGATCGCCAGCAGCGCCTCGGCCGACTGATTCGCCACGTGGATGAACTCCCGTTGCGGCGGCGTCAGCCGCGTCTGCAACGCCAGCGCGGTCATGCCGATCATGGCGTTCAGGGGCGTGCGGATCTCGTGGCTCATGTTCGCCAGGAACTCGGTCTTGGCCTGCGTGGCCGCCTCGGCGCGGCGCTTGGCGACGTCGAGCTCAGCCACCATCTGTCCGAGCCGCTCATTCGAGGCGTCCTGCAGTTCTTCGGCCCGTTTGCGATCGGTGATGTCGCGCGCAACCGCGTAGACCGCGCTCTCGTGTTCGTAGGGCGTGGCGGTCCACTCCAGCCAACGGTAGCTGCCATCGCGCGCGCGGTAACGGTTCTCGAAGGCGACCACGCGGCCGCCGGTGGTGAGCGCGCCGAGCGCGGCGACCGTCGCGTCGCGATCGTCAGGATGAACGAAGTCGAGGAATGGCGACGCGCACAGCTCGATGTCCGAGTAGCCGAAGACGCGCTGCCAGGCGGGATTGAGCCGCAGAAAGTATCCGTCGAGATTCGCCACGCAGAGCAGATCCAGCGAGAGGTCGAAGAAGCGCTCGAGCTCATCGGCGGCGCGCCGGCGAACGACGTAGACGCCAATCTGACGGCCGACGGCGATCATCGTCGCGAGGTCCTGGGGCGCCAGCTGTAGAGGCCGCCGGCTGAAGAACTCCATCACCGCGACGACCCGGTCTCCTTCGAGGATCGGCACGGCGACCGCCCCGTGAAGGCCCGCGCGCCGGGCCGCGGCAACCCGGGGCAACGCCGGGTCGAACGGCACGCGGTCCTGCACGACCGCGGCTCCAGCGGCCC
>JANNEJ010000691.1:0-6998 GCA_031378585.1 Acidobacteriota bacterium
GTGCGCCGGGTGCGCCGCGAACTCGAAGCGGCGCGCGAACGGCTGCGCCTCTCGCTTGGCCACGAGCCGTCGCGCGCCGACCTGGCGGCCGCGGTCGGGTCGGATGAAGCGCGCCTCGGCCAGGGGATTGTCCGCATCAACACCATCGAGCAGACCTCGCCCCTCTCGTGTGCCGAGAACATCGACGAGTCGCAACTGCCGGCCGTGATGGTGCCGGTCGAGTCCGAGCGTCCTGACGCCGCTTACGAGCGCAAGGAAGTCCAGGATCGCGTGCGCGCCGCGGTGGACGCGCTGCCCCCGCGCGAACGCCGCGTGGTCGCGCTGTATTACTACGGCGAAGTCACCATGAAGGAAATCGGCCTCGAGCTCGGCGTGAACGAATCGCGCGTGTCGCAGTTGCATGCGCGCGCACTGCGCCGCCTGCGCGAGGCCCTGGGTCCTGATGCCACGCCGGTGGCCTCGATCGCGGCCCTGCGCCAGGCCGTCGTGATGTTCGAACACCGGCCGCGCATGGCGAAAGCCGCCCTGCCGGAATCGGACACCGTCGTGCCCGAAGCGGCCGCCGAGCGCGCCGCGCGCCGCGGGATCGTGCTCAGCTACGCGAGCGCTTCGCGCGCCGCCCGCAGCAACTCGGCCAGCCGGAACGGCTTGGAGAGCCACCTGCAGCCGCTCTCTTCGAGGAAGCGTTCGGCGTCGGTGCCGGCTACGTCGCCGGTGACGAAGATCACCCGGCGGGCAAGCGCCGGCGTCGCGGCCGTCATGGCGCGATAGAACCGGATGCCGTCGATGCGCGGCATCTTCAGATCGCACACGATCAGGTCGTAGTGGTGTTCGGCGACGCGCGCGAGGCCTTCCTCGCCGTCGCCGGCCCGATCCACGACAAAGCCCGCGTCGACAAACGCTTCCTTCACGGCACTGGCCAGTGCCGGCTCATCTTCCACGACCAGCACTCGTGCGCCCTTGAATGCATCGTGAGATGTGGGCGTGGACGGCTGCAGTTTCCGTGGCTGGGCGGGCTTGCCACCAGACACCGGGAACTCCACGAAGAACGAGGCGCCGGTGCCGCGCTGTGACTTGAGGATGATGCGCCCCCCGTGCTCCTGCACGATGGCGTAGGCCACCGTCAGGCCCAGGCCTGTCCCCTTGCCGACTTCCTTCGTCGTAAAGAACGGGTCGAAGATCTTGCCCTGCACGCCGTCGGCAACGCCCGGGCCGTCGTCGTTCACCTCGAGGACCACCTGTTGCTTGGCGCTGTCGTGCCACGTGCGAATCACAATCGTGCCGCGGCCATGCGCACCGAGCATCGCCTGTTCCGCGTTCATCAGCAAATTGAGGAGCACCTGCTTCACCTGGTGCCCATCGGCAAAGATCGGCGGCAGCCCGGCGGCCAGTGCCGGGATGACCGAGATGTTAGTGATCCGCTGCTCGTAGGCTCGCAGCGCGAGGGTCTCGCGCACGATCTCGTTGAGGTCGATGAGCGCGCGGGTGCTCTGGCGCTTGCGTGCGAAGGTCAGCAGGTTGCGCACGATGCGCGCGGCCCGCTCCGACTCGCTCAGAATCACGTCGAGCCCGCGCTTCAGCATGTCGTCGCCATCGGCGCGTTGCGACAGCCGCTCGGCCCACGTCAGGATCGTGGCCAGCGGGTTGTTGAGCTCGTGGGCGACGCCCGAGATCGTCTGTCCCAGCGCGGCCATCTTCTCGGTCTGCAGCAGCTGGTAGTAGAGATCCCGTGATTGGTCCTCGAGGTGCTTCCGCTCGCTCACGTCGCGCACGAGCGCTTCGATGCGCATTGCGCCACTCGCATCAGGGGGATCGGCCGTGGCCGTGACCTCGAGCCACACAGGCGACCCGTCGGCGCGGCGCAGCCGCAGCAGGTAGTCGGCGACAGCGCCGGCCACCGACAGCCGTTCCAGGAATGCGGTGCGCGCCTGCGGGTCTGCGAACCGTCCCGCATCGAACGGCCGCACCTCGCGCTCGATCGTCTCGGGCGGGTACCCGAGTACCAGCTTCAGATGAGGATTGGCGGCAAGCGTCGTCGTCGACGACGCGCCCACGCGACCGATATACACGCCCTCGTGTACGGCCTCGAAGAGCCGGGCGAATGCAGACGCGCGATCGTCGCTCACGCGGGTCAGCGCTTCACGGCAGGCACCGGCGGCGTGGGCGTCTTGGTGCGGTACTGCGGCGTCCACTTCTTCTCGATGGCCGCGCGAATGCTCATGGGATCCGCGCCGGAGTTGTACAACTGCATGGATTCTCTCGCGACATCGACACAGATGGCACAGCCGAATCCGTGGGTATCCCACGAGGTGACGTTGCCAGCCCCGTCGCGAGCGCCAATGAAGCAGTTCTCGTTGTTGCGATGCCCGTCGGCTTCGCAGCCGCAGTAGCACGGCACGTGACGAGACACCTCGGGGTGGCGCGCGACGAACTCGTACACGGCGCGCGTAATGCCGAGCGGCCGCGCCAGCGCGTAGCCGGCCGTGTTGAGCGGAGGCAGGGGCGCCAGCGCTGGCTTCGCGCTGCTGGCGGCGTCAGAGGGACGGCCGGGCGTCGCCTGTCGGGCCACCAGGGCCACGCCGAAGGCGGCGCAGAGCGCCACCATCACCACTCCGAAGCGAATCGGGAATCGCATGCGGCTACTTTACCAGTCTCGGCGCCTCCGTGGGTGGTCTCCGAGGCAGCCGTGCCATGCCCGACGGGGGTGATGTACGCTGCCAGGGATGAGCAACCGGCTAGCGCGCGTCTCCGAGCTCGAGCCCGACAAGACCGGCTGGAACTTCTTCTTGTGCGTCCGCAAAGACGTGCGGGTCGGCAAGAACGGGGAGTATCTGGCGCTGATGCTGCAGGACGCCAGCGGGCAGGTGGCCGGCCGGGTATTTGACGGCGTGGAGAGGCTGAAGCACGAATTCGACATCGGCGAGTTCGTGCGGGCCGAGGGCCGGACCAGCACCCACAACGGGGAACTGCAGCTGGTGGCCTCGTCGATCCGCCGCGTGAACCCTGTGCAAGACGAAGCGCAGGGCTTTTGCGAAGAGGAGTGCGTGCCGAGCGCGCCGCGCCCGATCGGCGACATGTGGACGGAGCTTGGCGCGCTGGTGGAGGCCGTGACCCACCCGGCGCTCCGAGTGTTCCTGAACCGCATCCTGACCGACCACGAAACGGCACTCAGGGAATGGCCGGCGGCCCAGCAGATTCATCACGCCTACCGTGGCGGCCTGCTGGAGCACGTGCTGTCGATGGCCACGACCGGTAAGGCGCTCGCGCGCCATTACGGCGCAAGCGAAGACTTGCTCGTGGCCGGCGCCGTCATTCACGACCTCGGCAAGCTGCAGGAACTGGCCTACGACCACGGCGCGATCAGCTATTCACGCGACGGCAATCTCGTGGGCCACATCGCGCTCGGCCTGGTGATGGTGCGCGAGACGGCCAAGGGCATCTCAGGATTTCCTGACGACCTGCGGGCCGAGCTGGAGCACATGGTCGTGTCGCATCACGGCGCCAGGGACAAGGGGTCGCCGGTGGAGCCCAAGAGCGTCGAGGCCTTCATCCTGGCGGCGGTCGACAACCTCGACGCCCAGTTGCATCAGGTGCGGTCGGCGCTCGGCGACAACGGCGCCGATCCGGAGTTCACCGGCTGGCACCGGCGCTTCAACCGCGTGCTCTACCGAGGCACCCGCGAGGCTTAGCCAACCACCGGGCCCGATGACCCGGGTCCGTGGGGTTACTCCTCGTCCTCGGATCCATCGGCCTTGGGACCGAGCGCGAAGGTCATCGTGCCCCGTACGAGAATGCGGTCGCCGACCCGGGCGTGACCAGCGAGCAGGCCCATCCGGCTACGCAGGCGAATGACCTTGGCGACGATCTCGACGGTGTCGCCAGGCATGGCTGACCCCCGGAACCGCGCCCGCTCGATACCGCGAAAATAGATCAGCCGGCCCACGTTCTCGGGCTTCGACAGAATCAGGATGCCGCCAACCTGTGCCACGGCCTCGGTGAGAATCGTCGGCGGCAGCACCTGCCGCCCGCGCTCGTCGGGCGGCGAGAGATAGCGCTCGCTCGACGTGACGTTCTTGATACCCGTAATGCTGACGTCTGGCTCGAACGCAGTGATGCGGTCGACGAGCAAGAACGGATACCGGTGGGGCAGGATCCGGGCGATGGCCGCGTAGTTGAGCGGCAGGGAGGTCGTGTCCACGCTCCGACTAGTATCCCATGCCAGCTGGGCCGGGGCTATACTGCGCGCGGAGAACTACCGTGATGCGCACAGCCACCCTGTTTGTTGCTTTGCTGTCGGCCTCGACACCTGTGGCAGCGCAGGTGCGGCCCGTGACCATCGACGACGTTCTGGGGATTCGGACCGTCGCGGCCCCGGCCATCTCTCCAAGTGGCGCCGCCGTGCTCTTCACGGTGCGTGCCTGGGCTGACGGCGCCGATGGCCGCAAGGACTCGCGCACGCATGTGTGGCGCGCGCCGGCAGATGGCGACAGCCCGGCTCGCCAGGTCACCTTTGGCGAGAAGGGCGACTCACAGCCGGCCTGGTCGCCCGATGGCCGTCACATGAGCTTTGTCTCAGCCCGAGGCTCGCGCGCCGGCCGAGACGCCGTTGCCCAGGTCTGGGTGATGCGCACTGATGGCGGCGAAGCCTGGGCGCTGACCGACGCGTCCGAGGACGTCCAGCAGTATGCGTGGTCGCCTGACAGCACGGCGATTGCCTTCACCCAGAACGACCCACGGAGCGTCGAGGAGCGCGCTACGAGCGAACGCCGCGACGATGAACGCCTCTACGAGCAGACGGCTCGACTCGTCCACCTCTGGATGGTGAACGTCGCCACCAAGGAGGCCACGCGCGTCACGAGCGGCGATGCGTTCACGATCACCGGGCCGCTTTCATGGTCGGCCGACAACCGGAGTGTGGCGTTCACGGCGGGCGCATCGGCGCTGCTGCGCGATGGCCGGCGCGACGTCTACATCGCCGACACGAAGTCGAAGGCGGTGGAGCGCGTGAGCACCAACTTCGGCCCCGACGCGAGCGCGCGCTTCTCGCCCGACGGCCGCACGCTGGTATATCTGTCAAACCCGGTGACGTCGCCGGCCATTGGCGACGGCACGCCGCGCGGCACGGTGGGGCACTCGCGACTCATGCTCTACGACGTCGAATCACGCCAGACGCGTGATCTCACCGGCAGCCTGACCGTAGACCCCGGGGCGCCCCAATGGTCGCGGGACGGCTCGCGGCTCTACTTCACGGCTGGCGCGAGGGCGTACGTCGATGCCTTCGCGCTCGAGGTAGCCACAGGACGCGTGACCCAGCTCACGAAGGGCCGCACCCTGCAGCTGGGCTCGTTCAGCGCCGACGGCACGCGCGTGGCCTTCACCATGGACACGCCGTCTGCCCCTTCGGACGTCTACATCGCTGACGGCGCGTTTGCCGGACCCCGTCGCGTGTCGGACGCGAATCCCCAGGCGCGCGACTTCGCTCTGGGCGACACGGAAGTCGTCACGTGGAAGAGCACCGACGGCCTCGACGTCGAGGGCGTGCTGCTGAAGCCGGTGGGCTTCGACCCCGCCAGGCGCTATCCACTGCTGGTCGTGGCGCACGGTGGTCCGGCCGGTGCGCATGTGAACAACTACCGCGTCGGCGGCCTCGAAGGCGGCCAGTTCTGGGCCAGCCAGGGATGGGCGGTGTTCTATCCAAACCCCCGTGGCAGCACCAACTACGGCGAGAAGTTCCTGCGCGCCAACGTCGCCGACTGGGGCGGTGGCGACTTCAAGGACATCATGACGGGCGTCGACGCGCTCATCGCGCGTGGCATCGCCGACAAGGATCAGCTCGCGCACATCGGCTGGAGCTACGGCGGCTACATGACCGCGTGGACGATCACCCAGACCAATCGCTACAAAGCGGCGATGGTAGGAGCGGGTCTGACCAACTTGTGGAGCATGTACGGCACCAACGACATTCCCAACGTGCTCACGGGCTACTTCGGCGGCATCGCCAGCAAAGAGACCTTGCCGCTGTATGTGAATCGCTCGGCCATGACCCACATCGACAACGCGACGACGCCTACCCTGATTCTGCACGGCGCCGCCGACGAGCGGGTGCCGGTGGGGCAAGCCATGGAGCTGTATCGTGGCTTGAAGGACCGGGGCAAGAAGACTGAACTCGTCGTCTATCCGCGCGAGGGGCACGGCTTCTCCGAGTACTATCATCTGCAGGATCGTCTTGCCAGAATCCACGCGTGGGTCACCTCCCACGTGACTGGGGAAGGCGCGAAGCCACCGTCACCTCGTCCATGACCCATCCGCACTCCCCGAACGACCCCGCCGCGCTCGCGCCTGCGGCCGACCGCAAGTCCGACCAGGAACGCCTTGCCGCGCTGTTCGCGCTCAGCCGCGAAGTGACGGGCGTGCTCGATCTCGACGAGCTGCTCGAGCGAATCCCGCGGCTTATCGCGCGGCTCACCGACTTCGGCGTGTTCTCGGTGTACCTGCTCGACGAGGCCACGCAGACGCTGCGGATTGCCTATGCCGAAGGCTATCCGGAGGAGGCCGCCAAGCGCGTGCGACTCACCCTGGGCCAAGGTGCCGTGGGGACGGCCGTGCAGGAGCAGCGCTCGATCCTGATCAACGACGTCAGCGAGGACCCGCGCTACATCAGCGTGGTACCCGGTGCGCAGTCCACGCTGGTCGTGCCGCTGCGCCACAAGGGCAAGGCTATTGGCGCGCTGAATCTGCTCAGCAACGAGAAAAACGCGTTTGACGACACCGACGAGTCGATGCTCCGCGCCTTCGGGTCTGCCGTCGCGCAGGCGATCGTGAATGCGCGCCTCTTCGAGTCGGAACGCGCCTACTCCGAGATGATGGAGATGCTGGCCGAGGTCGGCCGCGAGATGAGCGCGATTCTCGACCTCGAGGAACTGCTGACGCGCGTGGCGCATCTCGTGAAGCGGGTGATCGACTACCGCACGTTTGGCATCGCGCTCGTCAACGACGCG
>JANNEJ010000699.1:0-7463 GCA_031378585.1 Acidobacteriota bacterium
CCCGTAGTTGGCCAGCACGGGACCGGGATCTGGCTGCACGAACAGTCCGGCGGCGAACGACAGAATCAGGTAGCCGTGCGCAACCCGGCCGGCAAAGAACGGATTGGCCTTCGCCGCCTCCTCGTTCATGTGCGCGTAGAAGGTGTCGCCGGTGAAGTGGGCAAAGTGCTCGATGTCGTCGAGTGTGACCACGCGCGACGCCGTCTGCACCGTCTCGCCGACTGCCAGCGTGTCGTAGTCGCGCGTGAACGGATGCGGCCCATCCGCTGGTGCCGGCGCGCCCTTGGTCCAGCGATGCAGGAGCGAGGTCAGCCGCTTTGGCGAGCCCTGCAACGCCGTGCGCTGCATGTAGTGGAACACGCCGCGGATCCCGCCCAGTTCCTCGCCGCCGCCCGCCCGGCCTGGTCCGCCGTGCACCAGCATCGGCAGCGGCGAGCCGTGGCCGGTGGATTCCTTGGCGCAATCGCGGTCCACGACGAGGACCCGGCCGTGGAACGGCGCCAGTCCGAAGACCAGCGTCTCAGCCACCGCGTCGTCGTAGGTGAAGACGGACGCGACGAGGCTGCCTTCGCCCTTCGCGACCAGTGCCACCGCCTCACTCAGGTGGTCGTAGGGCATCACCGTCGCGACTGGCCCAAAGGCCTCGGTGGTATGCACGAGGCGCGCCTGCAGAGGTGAAGCGCAGCGCAGCAGCACCGGTTTCAGGAACGCGCCCAATTGCAGCGCCGGGTCGACGGCGTCGTCGACGGCGTAGGTGCCGCCGTAGAGGACCGTGGCCTCCTGCGCGAGCTCAGCGATCTTCGCGCGCACCGATGCCCGCTGGGAGCGGCTTGCCAGCGGGCCCATCCGCACCCCGTCCTGCCGAGGATCGCCCATGAGGACGCCGTCGAGCCGGGCCGTGAGGGCGGCAGTGACGGCCGCCTCGACCGCCCGCGGCACGAATACGCGACGAATCGCGGTGCACTTCTGCCCGGCCTTCACCGTCATCTCGCGCGCCACTTCCTTCACGAAGAGGTCGAACTCCGCAGTGCCCGCAACCGCGTCGGGGCCCAGCACGGCGGCGTTCAGCGAATCGCGCTCGGCGATGAAGCGCACGGCATTGCGCGAGATCGCCGGGTGGCGGCGCAGCGTCTCGGACGTCTCGATGGAGCCGGTGAACGACACCACGTCCTGCCCGGTCAGATGGTCGAGCAGGTCTCCGGTCGAGCCGCACACGAGCTGCAGCACACCGGCTGGCAGGATGCCGGAATCGATCACGATCCGCACGACGGCCTCGGCCACGTAGGCCGTGGCGGTGGCGGGCTTCGTGATCACGGGCACGCCGGCCAGAATGGCGGGCGCGAGCTTCTCCAGCATGCCCCAGCACGGGAAGTTGAACGCGTTGATGTGCACGGCCACGCCCTCGAGCGAGGTCAGCACATGCGTGCCAACGAACGTGCCACCCTTCGAGAGCCCCTCGGTCGGGCCCTCGACGACGAACCGCTCACTGGGCAGCTCGCGCCGTCCGCGTGAGGCGTAGGCGAAGAGCGTGCCGATGCCGCCGTCGATGTCGATAAGATTGTCGCCCTTGGTGGCGCCGGTGTCGGCGGCCAGGGCGTAGAGCGGATCCTTGTGGTCGGTGAGGTGCAGCGCGAGCTGCTTGAGCAGGTCGGCGCGCTGATGAAACGTCAGCGCCCGGAGCGCCGGGCCGCCGACGCCGCGCGCGTGCTCGACCATGGCCTTGAAGTCGAGGCCCGCGCTCGAGGCGCGCGCCACCACGCGGCCGTCGATGGCGCTGGGGATGTCGACAAGACCAGTTGCGCCTGCGCTCCACTGGTCGACGGCAAAGCTCTCGAGTACGGTCGACATGTGGATCTCCTGAGAACGGTGTCCTAGTCGTGGCGCCACGCGCCGAATGTGCCGCCCGCCCGGGCCAGGTTCACAAGCAGCGGGGCCGGCTCCGATCCGGCGCCGCCGGCAAGATGCGCGCGCTCGACCTCAGCCAGCACTGCGGTCAATCCCTGCCGATCTGCCGTCCACATGGGACCGCCCTTGCGGCGGGGGAAGCCGTAGCCGTTGACCAGGGCGACGTCGATGTCCGACGCACAGCGCGCAATTCCATCGGCCAGCACCTTCGCACCTTCGTTGGCCAGCACGGCCAGCGCGCGGCGCTGGATCTCGTCGCTCGTGAACGAGCGCGGCGTGATGCCTGTGCTGACCCGTGCGTCCTCGACGATCGCCGTGGTGACGGGATCGATAGCCTTCTTGCCCCCGGCGTCGTAGGCGTACCATCCCCCACCGGTCTTGCGGCCAAGGCGGCCGGCGTCGTGCAGCCGGTCAGCGATAGCGACATAGCGCTCGCCCGCGGCACGCGTCGAGTCGCGGCGGCGCCGCATCGCGTACGAGATGTCGAGGCCGGACAGGTCGGACACGGCAAAGGGGCCCATCGCGAAGCCGTAGGCTTCGAGTGCCCCGTCGACGGCCTCCGGCGACGCGCCGTCTTCCACCAGATACTCGGCATGGCGGCGATACACGGCAAAGATGCGGTTGCCGATGAATCCGTCGCACACGCCGGCCACGACCGGCTGCTTCTCGAGCGTTACCGCCAGCGCCAGCGCTGTGGCCAGCACGTCGGGCGCGGTGTGCCGCGCGCGGACGATTTCCAGCAATCGCATCAGATTGGCCGGCGCGAAGAAGTGCAGGCCGACCACGTCCTGCGGCCGGCTGGTCGCGACGGCAATCGCGTCGATGTCGAGGTACGACGTGTTGGTGGCGAGAATGGTCTCCGGCGGGGCGAGGGTCTCGAGGCGCCTGAAGATCTCGACCTTCACCGCCATGTCCTCGAACGCGGCTTCGATGACGAGCTGGCAGTCGCGCAGCACGCTCCAGTCGCCTGTGACCGACACCAGGCCAACGCGCGCGTCCCTCGCCTCGTCGCTGAGCATCGCGCGCTTGAGATGCCTGGTGTACACCGCCACCACGCGCTCACGAGCCGCGGACACGGAGGCCGCGTCGCGTTCGACGATGTACACGGGCAGGCCCGCTTCGGCACACGCCACGGCGATACCGACGCCCATGGTGCCGCCGCCGATGATCCCCGCGCGCGTGATGGGGCGCGGCGCGATGTCCTCGAGGCCGGGCACGCGGGCGGCGTTCTGCTCCGCCTCCGTGATGTAGGCCAGCGCGCTGGCCTCGTCCGGCGTCAGATCCGTCGGAGTCGTCATACCCGTTCAATCAGCGCGGCGATGCCCTGGCCCACGCCAATGCACATCGTCGCGATGGCGCGGCGGCCGCCGCGCACTTCGAGGGCGCTCACGCAGGTCAGCGCGAGGCGCGCGCCTGACATGCCCAGGGGGTGCCCCAGCGCGATCGCGCCGCCGTGTGGGTTGACCGTGTCGCTGTCGTCGGGAATGCCCAGGCGGCGCAGCACGGCCAGGCCTTGCGACGCAAACGCCTCGTTGAGCTCGATGACATCGATGTCCGCCAACGTCAGCCCCGTCTTGGCCAGTAGCTTCTCGACGGCCGGCGCCGGTCCCATGCCCATGATCCGCGGCTCGACGCCGGCGGCCACCACCGCCACCACGCGGGCCCGCGGCGTCAGCCCGTGTGCCTTGATGGCTGCGTCCGACGCGATGATGAGCGCCGCGGCGCCGTCGTTCAGACCCGAGGCGTTTCCTGCCGTGATGGTGCCGCCCTTACGGAACGGCGTCTTCAAGGCGGCCAGTTGCTCGAGCGTGGTGTCGCCGCGCGGATGCTCGTCCAGTGACACGGTGACCATGCCGCCCTTGACTGGCACGTCGATGGGCGCGATCTCGCGCGCGAAGAAGCCGTGCTCTCGCGCGGCCTTGGCGCGCTGCTGCGATCGCAATGCGAAGCGGTCCTGGTCGTCGCGCGAGATGCCGAACTGCTCGGCCACGTTCTCGCCGGTCTCGGGCATCGAATCGATGCCGTACTGCGCCTTCAGCAGCGGATTCACGAAGCGCCAGCCGAGCGTCGTGTCATAGACCTCGGCCTGCCGCGAGAACGCCTCGGTCGCCTTGCCGTGCACAAACGGCGCGCGGGTCATGCTCTCGACGCCACCCGCAATCACCAGGTCGGCATCGCCGCTGCGAATGGCGCGCGCGGCCATGGCCACGGCGTCGAGGCCGGATCCGCACAGGCGATTGATGGTGGAGCCGGGCACGGTCGCCGGCAGACCGGCCAGCAGCACGGCCATGCGGGCCACGTTGCGGTTGTCCTCGCCCGCCTGGTTGGCACAGCCCAGAATCACGTCATCGACGGCGTCCCAATCCACTAAGGGATGTCGTGCCCTGAGCACGCGCAGGGGGTGGGCGGCAAGATCGTCCGTACGGACGTCCTTGAGGGCGCCGGCATAGCGGCCGATCGGCGTGCGAACGAAATCACAGATGAACGCGTGACTCACGGTGATGCTCTCCTGGCGGGGCAGGCCACCATGGGCTGCCGATCGCAGCGCGCGGGGCGGTGTCGGCGAGGCGTATGACTGGTCCCTACCGTACAATTGAACGTGCATCGGGTCAATTTCGGGCCCGTGGCGTCGTTTTCGGGAGGCCCTATGGAACCTGTGCTGTTGGTTGAGCCTCACGACGGATGGGTGAAGCTCACGTTGAACCGGCCCACTCGCCTCAATGCCTTCACCCAGGATCTGCATCGCGCGTTGGCGACGGCGCTCGGCGACGCGGCCGCTGACGCGTCGTGCCGCGCCGTGCTGTTGACCGGCGCCGGCCGTGGCTTCTGCGCAGGGCAGGATCTCGCCGAGGCGGCGGGCGAGGGGGGCCTGGCGGCGACCGTCGATCGTTTCTACAACCCGCTCATTCGTCAGCTGCGCGCCCTGCCCAAGCCGGTCGTCTGCGCGGTCAACGGCGTGGCCGCCGGGGCGGGTGCGAACATCGCGCTGGCCTGCGACATCGTGCTGGCCGCTCGCTCGGCGCAGTTCATCCAGGCGTTTGCGAAGATCGGCCTCGTGCCCGACTCCGGCGGCACCCACGTGCTGCCCAGGCTCGTCGGCGATGCCCGCGCGCGCGCGCTGATGTTGCTCGGCGAGCCCGTGAAGGCCGAGCAGGCGGAATCGTGGGGGCTCATCTGGAAGGCCGTGGACGACCTGGCCCTGCTCACGGAGGCGGAAGCCCTTGCGGGGCACCTGGCCACGCAGCCCACGTTTGGTCTGGCGCTGACCAAGGCCCTGCTCAACGTCTCGACCACCAACACGCTCGACGCGCAGCTCGATCTCGAACGCGATGCCCAGGGACGCGCGGGCCGCACCCACGACTACGCCGAGGGTGTCCGCGCGTTTGCGGAGAAGCGCACGCCGTCCTTCACCGGACGCGAGGAATAAGGGTGGCACGCGCACCGGCTACACCTGATCGAAGTCGACGACGACGCGCGGACTAATCGGGTGGGCCTGACACGTCAGCACGAAGCCAGCCGTGAGTTCCCAGGGCTCGAGCGAGTAGTTCACCGCCATCGTGGCGGTGCCCTCGACGAGGCGCGCGCGGCACGAGGCGCACATTCCGCCCCGGCACGCAAAGGGCAGGTCGACGCCAGCGCGGAGCGCGGCATCGAGAATGGCCTCGCCGGCCGCGACGGGTACCTCGCGGCGCTTGCCGTCGACAATTAACGCGGCCATGTGCGCCGGCGGAGCCTCGGGCATGACGACCGCCGGCGGGCGACGTGGCCGCCCACCCTGCGCCGACACAAAGCGCTCGACGTGAATCTTCCCCTCGGCGATGCCGAGCTCGCGCAAAGCGGTGTCGACGTCCGCGATCATTCCCGCCGGACCACAGATGAAGGCATGGTCGATGGTGGCCGCCGGCACCATCGTGGTGAGCAGAGCCCGCACCTTGCCGCCGTCGAGGTGCCCGTTCAGGATCGGCACATCCTGCTCCTCGCGCGATAGCACGTACAGCACAGAGAGGCGCTGCAGATAGCGGTCCTTCAACTCCGTCAGGGTCTCTCGGAACAGCACGTCGCCGCCGGTGCGGTTGCCGTAGAACAGGAAGAAGCGGCTGGCCGGCTCTTGTCGCAGGACGCTTTGCAGGATGGACAGCACCGGCGTGATCCCGGACCCGGCCACGAACGCGACATAGACGCCGCCTCCTGGCACCGAGGCGCCGAGGCCGAACCGACCGGTGGGCGTCATCACCTCGAGCGTCTGGCCGACGCGCACTGTCTCGTTCACCCAGCGCGAGAACAGGCCATCGTTCACCTGCTTCACCGCCACCCGCAGCTCGCCCTCGGCCGGAGCCGAGCAGATGGAATACGAGCGGCGCACGTCCTGGCCGTCGATGGTTGCGCGCAAGGTGAGGTACTGGCCAGGCGCGAACGCGTAGTCGGTGGTGAGTGCCTCAGGCACGTTGAAGGCGATGGACACGGCGGTGCCGGTCTCGCGCGTCACGTCGGCGACCGAGAGCAGATGGAACCGAGGGTGGGGTGTCGACATCGGGCCGGCCGTCAGTGGCACTTGAAGTAGTCAAACGGCTCACGACAGTGGTTACAGCGCCAGAGGGCCTTGCAGGCGGTTGAGCCAAACGGCGCCAGCTGCGACGTGTCGGCGGACGTGCAGCGCGGACAGGCCACGGCGGCCGTGCGGAAGAGTGCCGTGCGGCCTTCGCCGCGCACTGGCGGCGCGATGCCGTAGTCGAGCAATTGCTGCCGCCCCGTCTCGGTGATCCAGTCGGTGGTCCAGGCCGGCGACAGCACCGTCGTCACCGTCACCGGTGACAGACGCGCGGCGGCCAGCGCCTGCTCGATCTCGGCCTTGATCATGTTCATGGCCGGGCAGCCGCTGTAGGTCGGCGTGATCACGACCTCCACGTGGTCGCCCCTGACGACCACGTCGCGCAGGATGCCCAGGTCGGCAATCGAGATGACCGGAATCTCCGGGTCGACCACCGCGCTGGCCACCCGACGCGCGTCGTCGCGAAGCGCGGCCAGGGCCCGGTCGTTGGGCCCCGTCACCACGACGCTCCGGGATAGGACCGCTGCATGAACTGCAAGTCGCTCAGCAGGTGGCCCAGGTGCTCGCTGTGGCGTCCGTCGCGGCCGCCCTGCTGCATCCAGCCGCTTGCGGGCAGGGTCAGCGTGGCCCGTTCAGCGATCTGCGTCACCGTCGCCTGCCACCCGTCACGAAGCGCGCCGGTATCGACGGCGATGCCGCAGTCGATCAGCTCACGCTCGGACGCATCGACCGTGAACATCTCGCCGGTGAAGGCCCAGAGGTCATCGAGCGCCCGCTGCGCCCGCTGGTGGCTCTCAGGCGTGCCGTCGCCCAGGCGGATCACCCACTCGGCGGAGTGGCGCAGGTGATAGGCCGATTCCTTCTCGGCCTTCGCGGCGATGGCGCTGAGCGTGGCGTCGGTACTCGTCATCAGCCGCCGCCAATAGCCATCGATGAACGCCGAGTAGAGATACTGGCGGACGATCGTCTGGGCGAAGTCGCCGTTAGGTTGCTCGACCAGCAGCAGGTT
>JANNEJ010000769.1:0-5117 GCA_031378585.1 Acidobacteriota bacterium
GGATAGACTGCCGCCGAGTATACCTGGGCCGCTCGCGAGCGGCAGTCGTTTGTTGCGCCATGGTCGATGCCTCGGCGGCGCGGGTGCAGGCGCGACACACGGTATGATGCCGGCCGATGCGGCTGGGCTGCACCGCGGATCACCGTTCATCCACTTACCAGGGAGCACGGCCATGATGAAACGTCTCGCACTGCTCGGCACCTTTCTCGCCATCGGCCCACTCGTCGCTCAAGACACGCGCCCGGCTCCGCCCAGCATCCCGTTTCGCGTCGTGGACGAGTTCTTCCAGGTGCCCCAGACGATCTGGCTGGCGGAGGCCGTGGGCGTGGCGCTCAACGCCAAGGGACACATCTTTCTGCTGAACCGCGGCAACCATCCGCTGCTCGAGTTCACGCCCGATGGGAAGTTCGTACGGTCGCTCGGCGAGGGGTCGCCGATCTTCCACGCGGCCCACAGCGTGCGGTTCGACGCCCAGGACAACATGTGGGTCGTTGATTCCGGCAACGACATCATCATCAAGGTGACGCCCAAGGGACAGATCGAACAAGCGCTCGGGCGTCGGCGTGAGCCCTGGGTGTGGGACACCCACGGCATCGAACGCGCGATCCCTGCTCCGCCAAGCTTCTACCAGCCGACCGACACCGTCGTGGGGCCCGACGGCAGCACGTATGTCACCGACGGCTATGGCAACTCGCGCGTGGCTAAGTTCTCGAAGGAAGGCAACTTCGTCAAGCAGTGGGGCTACCGGGGCACGGGGCCGGGCCTCTTCAACACGCCGCACAGCATCGTGATGGACGCGCGGCAGAATCTCTATGTTGCCGACCGCGCCAACAGCCGGATTCAGGTGTTCGACACCGAAGGCACCTTCAAGACCGAGTGGCGGATGAGTGGCGTCGCGGGTGGCGAGACCGCCCGCTCGACCGAGCCGTGGTCGTTGTGCATCACGCCCGGGCCAAATCAGGTGATCTTTGCCGGCAGCGTGGGCCGCGTCTTCAAGTTCGACCTGAACGGCAAGGTGCTTGGGACGTTCGGCAAGAACGGACGCCTGCCCGGATACTTCGACTCGATCCATGCCCTGGCCTGCCCCAACGAGAACACGCTCTACCTGGCGCAGGAGTTCAGCTATCGCTTCGACAAGATCGACCTCACTCCCGCCGCCTCTTCGGCGCGGCGCTGAGGGTTCAGGTTCGAGCGAGGCCACCGACGTGAAGAACGAGCGGAATGTCTGGACGGTTCAAAAGCGTACCAGCCGCGTGGCCTTGATCGCGATCGAGCGGTTCAGGATGTCGTAGCCTGGGCGGACGGTCTCCCGGCCGTCGCTGTACACCACGAACAGATCGCTCCCCGGCCGGTACTCCCACCGGAAGCGGAGGCTCGCCGCCAGTGTGCGCCCATCCACGTTGAGTTGGACGAGGCTGCTCACGAACACCCGCGTGGTCGGCGTGTAGCTGAATCGACTCGTCAGCAGGCGCGCCGAGAACGTGCCGAACGGCAGGTCCACCCACGCCAGCGACAGGCTCGGCTCGATGGCAAACTGCGCCGCCGGCGCGATGCGGCCCGAGTATGCCGCCTCGCGTCGCGTGCCGCCGTACAGGTCGCCGGTGGACAGCGTCAGTCGTCCGGCCACCAGGTGCTGATTGGCGAGCGAGGCCGACACGCTGAGGTTTCGGTTCCGATAACCCCCCACGGGCACCGTGACGCCGGGCGCGATGCGAAACAACCGCGGGAGGTACTCATATTCGTTGGTGTATTGGACCGACGCCTGATCGCCGCTGTGCAGCTCGACGCCGACGCTGCCCTCGAGCGCCCGGTTCTGAACGGTGGAAGCGTCGGCGGAGGTGACATAGTCGATCGTGGACTGCAGGTTGAGTCGCCGAACGTAGCGGCGGCCCGTGAACCTGGGACTGAATCTGAGCGTCGCCAGGTCTCGCCGGAAATCGTCACGGCGCGTGTAGCCGACGGCCGGCGCAAAGTGCTGGCCGACAAGGAGGTGTTCGGCCGCGACGCCGTAGCGGTCGCCGCCGAAGTCGAAGCGCGCACGGTAGCTCGTCGCTTGATTCGTGGCTTCCGCAACGTCGGTGCGCGCGTAGTACCCGAGCACGGTGGTGTTGGCCGACACGCGGATGCTGGCGTCTGCCCCGAACATCGCGCTGGTGCCCCCGCCGTGCGGCCGGCGCGCCGTGGCAATCACACCGACGTTGCTGCGCCGCAGGATGTCTCGACGCAGCCGCACGGCCGAGAAGTTCGTCGTGGCGATCCCGGCCGATTCCTTCGCGCCGGTCTGAACGTCGAGAGCGGCGATGTCGAATGGTCCTGCTTTGCCCGTCACGCGCGCGCCGGCACGCACGGGAATCGTCTGCCCGGCCGCCAGCCCGATCTGCCGGCTGAAGAACATGATCGGCACATCGTCGGTGTCGCCCGATCCGCGGCCCGCCAGGTTTCGACCGCCAAAGCCGAAGATGCCCTGTCCCTCGAGGAAGAAATCACGCTTCTCGGGAAACAACACGTTGAACCGTGTGAGGTTGACCTGCTGCAGGTCTTCCTCGATCTGCGCGAAATCGGTGTTGATCGTCACGTCCGCGGTCAGGCTCCGCGAGAGGCCGTACTTCGCGTCCATGCCCGCGGCCTTCGTGAACGCGTCGCGAAACGGCTTGGCGGCCGCCAGATCCGTGGTCGATGCCGCAACCAGGTACGGCTTCAGCTCGAGGTTGCGCGAACGTCCGGGTGTGGTCACGCCGACAAGCGTTGCCGCTACCTGCATCTGGCCGAGTCCAGACGGGCCAAACGATGCCGGCATCGGCACCACGCCAGCGAACTCGTTCTTCCACCGGATCACGCGGCGAAAGTTGATGCCCCACACCTGCGGTCCGCTCTCGCGGTAGCGTAGCGACTTGAAGGGAATCGCCATCTCGGTCGACCACCCGCCGTCGAACCTGGTGGACTTGACCTTCCAGATCGTGTTCCAGCTCTCGATGTACTGCCCGTCGGCGATAGCCTGGTCGCGGAGCGCGCCGAGCGGATTGGTCTGGAACAACACGCCATTGCGACGGTCGTAGAAGGTGTCGATCACCAGCGTCACGCTGTCGCCGCCGTTGAAGATGTTGGTGCTGTCGCGCCGCAGCTCGTTGGCGACGATCCGTTCGGGATGGCTGTCGAGGCAGCGAGCCGTGAAGTAGAGGTTCTCGTCGTCGTAGAAGATCCAGGCCTGCGTGCGCTCGGTGGCGGGCGCTCCTTCCTGTGGCACCTGTTGCACGAAGTCTTCGATGGGCAGCGTGGACTGGTAGACGGCCTCGTCGAGGCGGCCGTCGACCTCGAGTGCACCCTCGAGCCTGACGGCCCGCAGTGTGGTTCTGCCGTTGGCATCGCGCGCCGCGACCGCCGGGGGCACGGGTGCGAGCGGACCGTCGAACGGGATTGGGACCGTCGTGGCCACGCGCCCGTCGCCGGCCTGTGGGGCCCCCGAGGACGGCGACGCGACACTGGCGACCACGGCAATCGTGGCCAGACACCGGCCGACTGTTCTCATCCCAGCCAACTCTATGCCGAAGGTCGCGCCCGCTCCTACGACCGCGTGTCCCCCGAAGGTCGGATACACTGACGGGCCACGGGCGACAGCCCCCTTGGAGGTATCGATGCAGAAGTTGACGTTCGTCGTCCCGTTGGTCCTTGCGTGCGCTGCCGCTGTTGCCGCCCAATCACCGCCCGCATTCAAGCGGACGCTGCTCCAGCAGGTCGACCTGTCGACGGCCGGACGCGAGGCGGTCACCGCGCGCGCCGAGTTCGCGCCGGGCGGCACGGTGGGGCGCCACACGCACTTCGGCGAAGAGATTGGCTACGTGATCGAGGGCGTGCTCACGCTCGAGATCAACGGGACATCGAAGGAAGTGAAGGCCGGCGAGGCGTTTGCGATCCCGGCTGGTGCGCCGCACAACGCGACAAATGCCAGCACCGGCCCGGCTGCGATCCTCGCGACGTACATCGTGGAGAAGGGCAAACCGCTGGCGACGCCGGTGAAGTAACGTAGGTCCGCGACGTTCTTGTAGGAGCAGCCATCATGTCGCTACATCCCATTGCGTTCGGTCTCCTGGCCCTCGTGCTCGCCACGGCCCCGGCGGCGGCGCAGCCGACGAGGCCCTCGGCCTCGTGGGCCGCCACGCTCGGCAACGACGTGCGGGTCGTGCCCAACGTCACCTATCTGACGGCGAGCAACTGGGAGGCCAGGCTCGACGTCTACACGCCGGCCAGCCCCGGACCGCATCCCACGATCCTGCACATCCACGGCGGCGGGTGGACGGGCGGTTCGAAGGAATCGGTCGTGTTGCGGCTGATGCCGTACCTCGAGATGGGCTTTGCGGTCGTGAACGTGACCTATCGGCTTGCGCGCGTGTCCGAGGCACCTGCGGCCGTGGAAGACTGCCGCTGTGCCCTGCGCTGGGTGATCCGCAACGCCGGGGAATACGGCTTCGACGTGAACCGCATCGTTGCGATGGGGTATTCGGCCGGCGGTCACCTGGCTCTCACGACCGGGATGTTGCCAGCCTCCACCGACCTCGACCGTCAGTGTCCAGGGACAGAGGCGCTGAAGGTCGCGGCCATCGTCAACTGGTACGGCATTGCCGATGTCGTGGACCTGCTCGACGGCCCCAACACCCGCAATTACGCCGTGCAGTGGCTGGGTAGCCGGCCCGACCGCAACGACGTGGCGCGACGCTTGTCGCCGCTGACCTACGTGCGTCGCGACCTGCCGCCGATCCTGACGATTCACGGAGACGCGGATCCGACCGTGCCCTACACGCACGCGACCCGGCTGCAGGCGGCACTCGCGCAGGCGGGAGCCACGAGCGAGCTGGTCACGATACCCGGCGGCAAGCACGGCGGATTTCCCGCCGCGCAGCAAATCCGCGCCGTGGATGCCGTGCGGGCGTTTCTCGCCAGGCACGGCCTGATGCCGAAGACGGCGACAGGCACCGCGCAACCCTAGCAGATGGGATGAGAAGGCTGGTCTCCTGAACGGGATGCATTTACGCTCCCAATGAACAGACGCACTCGAGGTGCCTTCAAGGAGACCAGCCATGACGAAGAATATCAGCACGACCGTGGTGAATACAGGGGCCTGT
>JANNEJ010000557.1:0-2450 GCA_031378585.1 Acidobacteriota bacterium
CCTCGGTGCCGGTGTGGAACTCGGCAAAGACGTCCTTGAGGTCGGCCTTGATGGGCTGCGACCGCACGTGACGCTTGGGCACCGGGCCATTCATGGCCATGCGGCGCTCGGCGATGTACTTGGCCTCGACGCTGTCTGAGGGCGGCCGGTAGAAGGGCGCGCTCGCCACGGCTTCATCCGAAATCGGGATGCCGAAGCGGGTGCGGAACGCCATCACCTCGTTGTCGTTCAGCTTCTTCTGGTTGTGGCTGATGTTCTTGCCTTCGCCCGACTCGCCCACCCCGTAGCCCTTGATCGTTCGGGCCAGGATCACGTTGGGCATCCCCTTGGTGTCGGTGGCGCGCTTGAACGCGTTGTACACCTTCACCGGGTCGTGACCACCGAGCGTGAGTTTCTTCAGCTGCTCGTCCGACAGGTGCTTCACCATGTCGAGCAGCCGGGGATCGGTGCCCCAGAAGTGCGTGCGCACGTAGTCGCCGGATTCCACGGCGTACTTCTGATACTGGCCGTCGACCACCTCGCCCATGCGCTTCACGAGCAGGCCCTCGTGGTCGTGTGCAAGCAGGGCGTCCCACTCGGAACCCCAGATCGCCTTGATCACGTTCCACCCGGCGCCCCGGAAGATCGCTTCCAGTTCCTGGATGATCTGCCCGTTGCCGCGCACCGGTCCGTCGAGCCGCTGCAGGTTGCAGTTGATCACGAAGATCAGGTTGTCGAGCTTCTCGCGCGAGGCGAGCGTGATGGCGCCGAGCGATTCGGGCTCGTCGGTTTCGCCGTCGCCGAGAAACGCCCACACCTTCGCGTCGGTGACCGGTTTCAGCTTGCGGTCTTCCAGGTAGCGGTTGAACCGCGCCTGGTAGATGGCCATGATTGGACCGAGACCCATCGACACCGTGGGGAATTCCCAGAAGTCGGGCATGAGCCACGGGTGCGGATAGCTCGACAGTCCGCCGGGGGCCGGCGTCAGCTCGCGGCGGAAGTTCTCGAGCTGCTCGGCCGAGAGACGACCCTCGAGGAACGCACGGGCGTAGATACCGGGCGAGGCGTGGCCCTGAAAATAGACCATGTCGCCTTCGTGCCCGTCGCGTCCGCGGAAGAAGTGATTGAACGCCACCTCATAAAGCGTGGCGGCCGAGGCGTAGGTTGAGATGTGCCCGCCGATGCCGTCTTCATGACGGTTGGCCCGCACCACCATCGCCATCGCATTCCAGCGCACCAGGCTCTTGATGCGGCGCTCGATTTCGCGGCTGCCCGGATAGGGCACCTGCTCGTCGGCGTGGATGGTGTTGATGTAGGCGGTGTTGGCGGAAAACGGGATCTTCACACCGCTCTGCTCCGCATGGCGCCCGAGTTCGCCGAGCAGGCGTCCAACGCGCGCCGGACCTCCCGATTTCAGGACGTAGTCGAGGGACTCGAGCCACTCGCGCGTTTCGAGCGCTTCGAGTTCCGCGGCGTCCGGTGGGGCGGTGTTCCTCATGTCTTCAGGTACCCTTTCGTCACGGTGTGACAATCGAACTATTGTACTTCCTGCCCCCAGGGGGCTCAACCTCGCGTCGCACCGTCCCAGCATCTCTTCGTGCCACCCCAACCACCCGTTCAGGCTATCGGTCCACAGGCGCTTGCCCAGGCGCGGCGCGCCATCGTGGCCTGCACCCAGTGCACGCGGCTGCGAACCTACTGCCTTGAAGTGGCGCAGACGAAACGGAAGGCCTACAGGAACGACGCGTACTGGGGCCGGCCGGTGCCCGGATTCGGCGACCCGGCAGCGCGCATCCTGATCCTGGGGCTCGCGCCCGCCGCGCACGGCGCCAATCGCACCGGTCGCATCTTCACCGGTGATGGCCGGGGTGGCTCGGGCGATTTCCTGATGGGCGGCCTGCACCGCGCGGGTCTGGCGTCGATTCCGACCTCACAGCGCCCGGACGACGGCCTCACGCTCCGCGGCGTGTTCATTGCGGCCGCGGCCCGCTGCGCTCCGCCCGACAACAAGCCCTTCCCGCACGAGGTGACGAACTGCCGTGTGCATCTCTCAGCCGAAGTCGTGGCCCTGCCCCACCTGCGGGTGGTGGTGGCACTCGGCAAGGTGGCGTGGGACGCCTGGCTGGCGTTGGTGGCCACGAGCACGCCCCTGCCCCGTCCGCGGCCGGCGTTTGGTCACGGCGCCGTGGCCCGGCTGGCACCCGCCGGCGCACCCGGTCCGCCGGGATTCACACTGGTTGGATGCTTCCACCCCTCGCGCCAGAACACGCACACGGGCAGGGTGACGCCGGCGATGTACGACGAGGTGTTCGGGCTCGCGTGCGCCCGAGCCGCGCTTCGGGTTCAGCTAGCAGATGGGATGAGAAGGCTGGTCTCCTGAACGGGATGCATTTACGCTCCCAATGAACAGACGCACTCGAGGTGCCTTCAAGGAGACCAGCCATGACGAAGAATATCAGCACGACCGTGGT